>LIUJ01000181.1:0-260 GCA_001462255.1 Fibrobacteria bacterium GUT77
ACCATAGGCACCACTATGACCATCCGCGACAAGATCGTCCCCGGCATGGTAGGCGTCGACATCGGTTGCGGGATGGAAACGGTGGAACTCGACGAGAAGGAGATTGATTTCAAAAGACTGAACAACACTATACGCCGCAATATTCCGTCTGGGCATAGTACGCGCAGGGATATTCACCCGCTAAACGACGAGATTGATCTTACGCAATTGCGTTGCGCCGAGCACGTCAACATAAGCCGCGCCCGCCGTAGCATAGGCTC
>LIUJ01000181.1:463-4157 GCA_001462255.1 Fibrobacteria bacterium GUT77
GTGATCCACTCCGGTAGCCGCCACCTCGGCAAGGAGGTCGCCGAATACTATCAGGAGGAGGCGCTACGGAATTTGTCCGGCAACTCGAAGGCGCAAATAGATGAGGTGATAGCTTCGCTCAAAGCGCAGAACCGCGAGCAAGAGATAGAATCCACAATCACGCGCATGAGGGAAGAAGGCGTGTGCCGTCTTCCCGTCCCCAAAGATTTGGCATACGCGGAGGGCGGTCTCTTCGACGACTACATCCACGACATGAAGATCATACAACGTTTCGCCTCGCTGAACCGCAAGGCGATGATCGACATAATCATGACGCGCTTGGGCTTGACAAAGAGGAGCGAGTTTACGACCATTCATAATTATATTGACACGGATGAGATGATACTGCGAAAGGGCGCTGTGTCCGCCAAAAGCGGCGAAAAGCTCTTAATTCCGATAAACATGCGTGACGGCAGTCTCGTCTGCGTAGGCAAGGGCAACGACGACTGGAACCGGTCGGCTCCGCACGGCGCGGGCCGCATAATGAGCCGTAGCGCCGCTTACAAAAAACTCTCATTAGATGATTACAAAGCGGAAATGGCCGGCATTTTTACCACATGCATATCAAGAAGCACTCTCGATGAAGCGCCTATGGCGTATAAGACCATGGAATCGATAGTAAACAACATAGAGCCGACGGCGGAGATTGTGTCTATTATCAAACCGGTGTACAATTTCAAAGCCGGAGAGTAGATTTTGGGTATTGCGGGCATTTTCGCGTCCATACGTATTTTTTGTCTTTTAACAATATAAAAAGGTACACCGGTAAAATGCAACATTTCACAGATTTTCTATACTCTGCGGACAAGTCAGTATTCTTATTCATCAACGTGACTCTGTCCCACCCGCTGTTGGATCCGGTCATGACGCGCATAACCGAATTCAAATTTTGGTTGATTCCCGGAATAATCGCGGCCGCGCTTTACGTTTGGCGCGAAAACAAAAAGAAGGCGCTCATCGTGCTGGGGTTGGTAGCGTTAACGGTAGCGCTAAGCGACCCGTTGTCCTCGCGGGTGCTAAAGAACATATTCGCCCGCCCGCGCCCGTGCCACCCGGTGTTCTTTGTGGAGGGCGGACGTTTTCTATTGGGGAATTGGACATCGCTCTCGTTCCCGTCGTCTCATAGCGTGAATATGTTCGCCTTCGCCACTCTGTTGTTTTGCTTTTACCGAAAGTACGGCGTATACTTTTATTCGTTCGCGGGGCTTATAGGCTACACGCGTGTTTACAACGGTGTGCACTACCCGTCCGACGTGGTCGGCGGGGCGGTCTTCGGTTGCTTGCTTGGGTGGGGGGTTTACGCCGGATTTATGTTTATAAAATCTCGGCTTCGCTCAAAGACCGTTTCCGAAACTCCGGACGTTTGAGCGAAGTCAATGTCAACGTTTTTCCTTTACGAAATAACCGAGGACACGCTGTTACGGACAACCTCCGGCCGCGTTGCTTGCCCAAACCGTCCGAGATGTTTTTTCGCTCTTGTTCCCCAGCGAGTCAACGAATTGAATCTCGAAAGCGTAGGCGGCGTTAGCGGCGACTTGGTTAAGGGGTACGCGTTTACCGGCTACCGGACTGATTTTTAAGTCGAACCTCTGCAGCCCCTCGCTTAAATACCCGTCGGGGGAAGCGTACGACCCGTTTCCCGTATTGTGGGTGTATTTTGTAATGTCCCTTGGAATCCATACCGTCTGCAGCGAATCTCTATCTTCCCAATCGTCCGCGCTTGCAATCTTCCACCACTTTATGTATCCGTTGGCCATGGCCTTATTGAGCCTATACTCAATAACTCCAAACGAACAATATGGAACGCTCGCGACAATTTGTTCGGGCGGCGCCGCTTCAGGATAGACCATCTCCACAACAGGCGTTACGGTATCTATTTCGGCCAATTCCACCGTAACCGTAACGCCGCCCTTTACGCCGATTAGCGAGACCCACGTATCCCGCACAACGCCGTCTTCGGCGCAGCACTGCTTCCCCCCGTCGACCCATATACCCGCGATGCGCGTGTTCGGCTCCCGTTTGACATCAACGTAGAGCAACGTGTCGTTGCCGACGGGAACGCTGAACTCCGCACCCGGAAAGATGTCCGCCCGCCCGCCTATCACCTCCACGGTAACCGTCGCGACATCGTATTCGGTATCGGCGGGGATCTCCGCGCAACCCGCGATAACGGCAACGACGGCAAACGCGGAAAACCGCGCAAGCGGCGCGATTCCGCCTTTTCCAACTTTTTTTGTTTTTGACATACCTTGATACATGGTAAAACATCCTTTCGTTTATGTTTTTTGCTGAATCAACGACGACGATTCCGTAGGGGGCACGATTTATCGCGTCTCCTAATAATGTGACGGTATCGGCACAACGAAAGTGACTGGAACGACGAGAGAGGGCGACGCTACAACCCAAGCGGCACAAAAAAGTACAACGAGAGTAGGCGCCGGTCACGCGGCTACCTTGTTGATAAATATAGTATTTTATTTGTTGCGTGTCAATATTTTTGTAAAATTTGTTGCGGTGATGTATATTTATATTCATTGGTATTAATAATTCGTAACGCCGGTATCAATATAAAACTTTAAACACGGTATCAATATGACGGAACAAAAATATAAACTGACGATAGGCCCCGAAGGCTACCTCGCCCCCGCCGCGGCGCTCATGGGCGTGGAGTCGCCGGACGCCGGCTACGCCCTCTCCGGCGGCGATATCATACCTGAAAACGAGGCGCTAAGCCTTGTAGCCGAAAAACTGTCAACCGCCAAAACTCCGGCAATCTGTCCCGGCCCGTTGCTACTGTGGAACTGGTCAAACGCCGTCCCCCCCAAAGCCGCCGCCGTAAGGGCGATGGCGGAGGCCTGCGGGGCAAAACTCCTCCCCATGCCCGATTACAGAGCCAAAAGCCCGCGAATCAACCCGGAGATAGAGATCAACCCAAACCACCCAAGCCTAACGATACTGCATCACAACATAGACGTCTGCCTATTCGTAGGAATGCACCTACACTTCGCCAACATGGCCCTACGCCTAATACGCGGCGCCACCAACTGCTACACAATATCCCTAAGCGACACCGCCGCCATAGACGAGGCGATACTATCAGTTAGAGATGTTGACGTGGGAAAGATTGAGACGATTACGAAAAAAATTCGTAATTATTGTTGATATTAACAACGTTAAAGTATTATATTGTAGTAATAACAACCTTATAAGGAGGGATATATGGAAGCATTGGCGATTGCTCGTAAAGGTTTATCGAAAACGTTGCTTTCCGTTGGTAATTCTGACGACTATGATAGCGAAACGGATTTTTTGAACGCAATCCCCGGAATGAGGGAAAAAATAATTAACGGTCTTAACACACCATTGGATGAATGTATTGATGTGCCGGAAGATTGGATCAAACGTAATGTATAAATTGAAAGAGTGATACAGTACCGTCCCATAGAGATCAGATATATTGGTGTTTTTAGCCCCGTAGGGGCGATACTTTATTAACCGTAGGTTTTAACCTACGGTTAATATGCTACCGCCAAATCAAGAAAGTCCCGCAGGGACGACACATTATTGTATTTATGTAAGACCAAAAGAAAAGTGTCGTCCCTAACGGGACTTTGAGATGATGGTGCGTTACCTTGCCGGGGGTTAAAACCCCCGG
>LIUJ01000182.1:0-7419 GCA_001462255.1 Fibrobacteria bacterium GUT77
TCCGTCAAATCCCAAGAACCCACAAGGCGGCTGAGCGAAGTCGAAGCCCGCCGCTTCGCGTCGCAACGTCAACTACATAATGGCGACTACTTCGTGGGGTTTTCCGTCTGTAAATATTGGGACGATATTGCCCGCTATGGCCTTTCCGTCTACCGTCAACGCTCTTACGCCCTTACATGAATGGCTCTCGTTCTTCACGGTGATGTTGAACGTTGAGCCGCGGAACTTTCTCGTTGCCGTGAAGCCGTCCCAACTTGACGGGATACACGGGTCGACAATCAATCCGTCATAATCCGGCCTTATCCCCAAAATCCACTGGGAAACCGCCACAAAGTTCCACGCCGCCGTGCCGGTCAACCACGAATTTTTGGCCTCGCCGTGGCGCTTGGCGTCCTTACCGGCTATCATTTGGGAGTAAACGTACGGCTCCATCCGGTGGAGATTGCTAATCTCCTCACGGTAGGCGGGCGCAATTTTTTTGTAGTGGCTAAACGCCTCGTTCCCCTGACCCAAAACCGTTTCGGCTATGATTATCCACGGGTTGTTGTGGCAGAATATGCCGGCGTTCTCCTTATATCCGGGGGGATAGGAGCTGACCTCGCCCAAGTTTACGTGGTACTTCGTGTACGGCGGGTTGAGCAGCACAAGACCGTGGTCGGTGTCCAAATACTTCCGCGCCGACTCCAACGCTTTGGCCGCGTAACCCTCTTGCACCCCTACCTCGGCCATCACGCAGAAACCCTGCGACTCTATGAATATCTTGCCTTCCTCGCACTCCTTGCTCCCTACCTTTTGCCGCGAGTCGTCGTAGGCCCGCACAAACCACTCACCGTCCCACCCCTTATCGAGGATCGTCTTTTTCATTGCCTCTATGTGCCCGGCCGCCTCCGCCGCCTCATCCTTCCTGCCGAGATTCTCCAAAATCCGCACGTACTCCTTGCCTATACAAACGAACATACCCGCTATGAGCACGGACTCCGCCGTCTTGCCGTCTTTGCTCGTGCAGGTTTGGAAAGACTCGTCGGGCGTGGTGGAGAAACAGTTGAGGTTGAGGCAGTCGTTCCAGTCCGCCCTGCCGATAAGCGGCAGACCGTGCGGGCCCAAATTGTTTACCACGTGGTAGAACGATGCCGTCAGGTGAACAAGCAACGGTCTGGCCGCGATAGGATTGTTGTCAAACGGCGTGTTCTCCTCCAAAATGTCCCAGTCGCCAGTCTCCTTTATGTAAGAGGCGACGGAGTAAATGAGCCAAAGCGGGTCGTCGTTGAAGTTGCCGCCTATCTCGTTGTTGCCTTTCTTCGTAAGCGGTTGGTACTGATGGTAGGCGCCGCCGTCCTCAAACTGCGTGGAGGCGATGTCGATAATCCGCTGGCGCGCCCTATCCGGCAACTGATGCACGAAACCGGCGATGTCTTGGTTAGAGTCGCGGAATCCCATCCCCCGCCCGATCCCCGACTCAAAGTAGGAGGCGCTGCGCGACATATTGTATGTTACAATGCACTGGTACTGATTCCATATATTGACCATCCGGTCGAGCTTTTCGTCGCCGCTCTTTACCGTGTAGCGCGAGAGCAAATCGTCCCAAAACGCCCTAAGCTCCGCCATCGCCTTGTCGACCGCGTCCGACGTCGAAAAGCGCTTAATCATCTCTTGCGCCTTTTTCTTGTTGATAACGCCGGGGGACGCCCACTTGTCCTTGTCGTCCAACTCCACGTATCCCAGCACGAAGACCAATTCCGTAGACTCCCCCGCGCCAAGCGAGACGTCGAGGCTGTGGGAGGCGATAGGGCACCACCCGTCCGCCGCGGAGTTGTGTGACTTACCCTCTACAACGGCCTCCGGCCGCTCAAACCCGCTATAGCGCCCCGTGAAGGAGTCGCGGTCGCTGTCGAAGCCGGCGACCGGCCTGTTTACGGTATAAAACGCGTAGTGGTTGCGCCTCTCGCGGTACTCTGTCTTGTGATAAACCGTCGACCCGTCAACCTCGACCTCGCCGGTGTTGAGGTTGCGTTGGTAGTTCGTGGAGTCGTCCTGAGCGTTCCACAAACAGAACTCCACCATGGAGAAGAGCGTAAACTTCTTGGCGCCCTTGGAGGTATTGGTCAGCTTGACCCTATGCACCTCACCGTTGAAATCCAACGGAACAAAGAAGAGCGTTTCGGCGGCTATGCCGTTGCGGGCGCCGCTTATGACCGTGTACCCCATGCCGTGGCGGCACGAATAGCCCGTAACGTCGGCCTTGACCGGCTTCCATCCGGGCGACCATACGTCGCCGTTGTCGTTTATATAGAAGTAGCGCCCGTTGGTGTCGATGGGGACGCTGTTGTAGCGGTAACGCGTAATGCGGCGCAACCTCGCGTCCTTGTAGAAGCAATACCCGCCCGCCGTGTTGGAGATGAGGGAGAAGAAATCCTGGTTCCCAAGGTAGTTGATCCAAGGGTACGGCGTTTGCGGGTTTGTGATGACGTACTCCCGCGCGGAGTCGTCGAAGCGGCCGAACGTTGAGGGTTTCGCGCTTTCCGGGCTCTTGTCAGTCATATTTTTTTGCTCCTGATTTTGGCTTTTATGGTTTACGTTCAGCGACGGGTCCTGCCGTCGCGACCATATAATATAAATAATGGCGGGGTATTGTGGGAATGATGACGGATAAAAATTAAAAAAAATTACCCCCGCCGCCCCAAAAAACGTATTTTTGTATTCCATAGAGGATGGCCATGAACGCGCAAACAGCAGAGACCGTACAATCCGCCCAAAAACTTATCGGCGCCGACGTCGCCGGCGTCACGCTGTTGACCCTACACGGATGCGGGCACACCGGGTTGGTCTTCACCGGATTCCAACGGTCGCTCAAGCGTAAAATCGCCGTCAAACTTGTACCTAAAGATAAGACCACCGCGCAAAGCTTCATGGACGAGGCGGAGGTAGTGGCCGTGCTGAACCACCCGAACATCGTCACCGTCTTCGATGTCGGGGAGTTTGGGGAGTACCTGTACATCACCATGCGACTGGTAGAAGGAGACAGCCTGCAAACGCTGATAAAGCGCAAGTTGCGCCACCCGTTGCCGTCGCAACGCTACGTCGACCTCCCAACCGCCCTTAAAACCGTCGCCCAAACTCTCGACGCGCTGGCCTACGCCCATAAAGCCGGGGTGGTGCACCAAGACGTTAAGCCCGGCAACATCCTGATAGAGCGGGAGAGCGGGAGAGCGTACCTCGTGGACTTCGGAATAGCGCGAACGGAGCTGACGGAAGACGACGGCCTCTTTGTTCACGGCACGCCGCTCTATATGCCCCCCGAACAAGCGCGCGGCGAGGTTACCGACGCGAGAGCGGACATCTTCGCGGCGGGGGCGACGCTATGGGAGTGCCTGGCGGGAACGCTACCCGTACCGCAACTACCGACCGTTAAGTTAGTAGGGATAAAGGCGAGAAGGCCGCGGGACTTCTTCGAGCGAACCCCGTCGGAGAGCAGCGATCGAATAGACAAAGAGCTGGAGGCGATAATACAAAAGGCCACCGCGAGCCATAGGGACGACAGGTACGCCGACTGCTCGGAGTTTCTCGAAAAAATAAAAAAATACGCGAACAACAAGCTGGACTTAGCGCTGTAATTGTTGAGCCGCCGCGCCGTACCCAATACTGTCAATCGATTACGACCTCCCCATATCCGGTACGTTGGAATACTCCGACGATTACAAATACATCTTCGACAATAGAAACGAAGACGGCTACGCCGCCGACGCGCTCGACGCATTGTGGGTGAAATTAGGAGCCGGCGCGGACTACAACCTAACCCAAAGCGCGTTCATCCGAGCCGAACTGTTATACGGCCTGAGAACCGCCAACACGTATGAAACAGACGGAATTGATAAATACGAAGCCGAGAATACGAGATTAGGTCACGGTTTGACGGTCAAGGTCGGAGCGGGTTTTAGGCTGTAGGACGATGATCTGGCGTCAGGTCGGTTCGACTCCGCTCACCGACCTTTTCGCGTGTGTGTCAGCGTAGTCTTCGTTAAATGACAGTGTTTTAAAAACATGATAGTACAATGAAAATGTAATTGATGACAAGGAAAAAGGTCATTGAGCGGAGTCGAAATGACCTGACGCATGATTTACCGATAATTAATTTCAACATCATAATCAAAAATAAAGGAGAATACCATGAAAAAACCGATTCCGTTCGTTGCGTCAAGAACAGTTAAATCGCGGAATTGATACTTCTGATTCGACAGATCGTGGCAAAGCATAAGCATCGTTATGTTAGCCCGCGAGTGCACAGGGAACTTTGTGCGGTTTACGGAAAATCCGTAAGCCAAATTGATGCGTGAAAACGGCCTGAACGTTAAAAAAGGAGGAAATTCGTGAAAACAACCGATTCTAAGCATGAACTGCCGGTATGTGACAATATACTCAACCGTCAGTTTAAGGCTGTTGAAAAAGGGCAAAAATGGGTCTCTGATATCACGTATTTACGCTCTTCGGACAGGTGGATATATTTGACCACCGTTATGGATCTGTTTGACCGCAAGATTATCGGATGGGCAATAAGCGACAACATGGAAACCTTCAATACGACTGTTCCCGCGCTTAAAATGGCGCTTAAAAATCGCTCTGCGTAGCAAGGATTGATATTCCATGGCGATAGGGGCGTCCAATATTGTAGTGAAACAAAAGCCGGCGCCCAACAAATATTCAAGGCGTTAGGTTTGGACATGACCTCTGCGGTGAACCTATTCCTGCGCGAAACCGTAAACATGAAACACCTCCCTTTCACCACCCCTACGATGACCGCCGAACCGTCGAACCGGACGACAACCAAACTTGCGTTCGGGCGCGGTTGCATGAAAGGAAAAATTTGGATGGCTGACGACTTCGACGCGCCGCTCGACGAATTTAACCGCTAACCGATTCACCATCTTAAATATTACCGAGCCATACCTTATAAAACTCGGCGCTCTTCCTTTGTTACACCGCGATCCCTTTGATAGACTTCTTGTTGCAACAGCTATTGTAGATGATATAACTATTCTAACTGCAGACGAGAATATTCACAAATATGACGTTAAGTGGATGTGGTGATACATCCCTTTTTTAGGGCGACCGACCCTGCCGACGAGGAATTCTCGCAATGATAACTTGCTTACCTCGGCGAAGACAAAACGCTCCACCGCAAATACCCCCGCACCGCGTTTGGTGGGTGAGGCTCGGTAGAACACGTTACCTAAGACAAGACAACGCAAGACCCGTGAATAGCGGACTACGCAACGGCTTCCTTTGCGCACATTCTCTCCACCTCCTTCGGAGTGAACAAATACCCCCCATCGCCGGGATAAGGCTTGTCGTGGCTTATTTCTACCGTCAGCAACTCCCGTGGTATTCGTTTTGGAAATGCGATACACTTTGCAAACCCTAAATAATGTGCACAACTATTACAAGATACATCGCGTGGTTTTGGATCATCCCACCAACGCGGGTCTAAAAATTGCTTTTCGCCCATAATTAAACCTCCGTCATATAAATTGTGTGACCAATCACTTTCTCAACTAAAAACAAGGTATCACGCTTGAAAAGTATTTCAGCTTCAGCAAAGTTAAACTCCCTGATGTCTTTTCCCGTTTCACTTTTTATAACATATTGTATCAAAAGTCGATCATCATAAACACCGGTACTTGATGACGTATATGCCTGAAATTGCTTCACATAACCGACAACATATTCACGAATATAGGCATCGGCATCTAATACATCTATTGACCTATAAACCATCCCATCGTAGTTCGGTAACTTTTCAAGGGCACTATCTAAAAGCGCTATAAAAGTCTTATCCTCCACGCTTAATTGGAGATTATTTCGCAACTTTTCATTTATTTTATAACTATCCGATGAAATATAACGCGTAATACTTCCCGTTTCATCTATAGTCAACCCTAACCGCTCGCCCACCAAATACGGACTCTCCGCACCACCCATAAAACACTGCCTCCCAAAATCCTTAAATAAATCAATACCGTTTAGCCCACCAATACCAACCCATCCTTTCAATAAATATAACATCTTCCAAAGCAAAAATCAAGGCTTTCGATAAAAAAATGACCACACAACCCCACCGCAAATAACCCCGCCCCCCGTTAGGGGGGCGAAACTCGGTGAGCGTTTAGCGGAATCAAGAGATCCGATATCAACGTAGTTAACATACCAACATCTCCGTTAATTGTCCCGAACATATAACGCTCATACACGTCAAGATTGTCAGAGGGATTAAGGCTAAGAATATAGCCCTTCTCAAGGGCAAGAATACGGATAAACTCACGCTGTGTTCTTCCGTTGCCCTCCCTAAACGGATGAAGGTAATTTATGTTATCAAGCAATGTCGCTAAATGTTCGGCTAATCCGGTTTTATCCGTTTTAATGATTTTGCGATATTCAATGATAAGTGTGTCTATATAGGCGAAACCATTGTCAAAATACGCTGTTAGAAAAAATGGCTTATCCTGCTTGCTTATCTCTACGGTTCTCATCTGACCTGCCCAAGAATATACGTCTTGGAACAAATAACGATGAATGTCCAAAAGCGTTTTGGCGTCGCGAATCATTATGGGATGTAACTCCAATTCTTTGGCCCGCTTAATAACGGCGGCGCTCTCGAAAAACAAAAAATCGTTTGGGTCGTTAATATCCGCTAAATTCCGCAGAACATCGGTTTGGGGATCGGTGTAGAGATAATCAGGATCAAGATATTCGTAGTCGCTACGCATACGCTTTTTCTTTGGTTAGTCGAACCAACTGACCTATACTTATCTTATCGGATAAATAATCACGGATAATCTCTATACCCTTCGGCGTCGGATCAAATCCCTCAAACATTACCGTCCCCAACGCGTTCACAACCGCGTCAAAATTGTCCACAGAACTGAAATTTACGCCCATAATCGTAAGTCTTTTACGATCAATCTCCATCGGTATGTAGGACATTACCAATCTCCTTCTTACGTGATAGACGTACAACACATACACAACCTATCCTATAATATACTATAATCCGTACAATAATGCAAGAGTGGCAAAAAATTTTTTTCACAATCCACCCCAGCAAAACCCAAAACGCTACCCCGCAAATAACCTCGCACCACGTTAGGTGGGCGAAGCTCAGGGGTCATTTAGCGTTGTCAAGAGATCCGATATCAACGTAGTTAATTTCCCCACATTTGGGTGGTTTGGGGGCGGTCTCAAAAAAATTTGAATTTTCACTACGCAATATAGTATATTATTCATAAATACCCTAAAAACCGGTTAATACGGATGTCTTGGGCTTATTTATAAATAACGTCCGCAAAACGCTACTTAAAAAGGATAACACACTATGGAGACAACCCTAACCGTTAACACCCGGCACTTAGGCGACGCACTAAAAGTTGG
>LIUJ01000182.1:7570-8938 GCA_001462255.1 Fibrobacteria bacterium GUT77
CTTAGGCGACGCACTAAAAGTTGGCGGCTTTCTGTAATACGAATAGTGCCAAACAAAAAAAACACATTATTGGAACGGATATATGAAATTCGACAACGAATACAAAAATTGGCTAACCGATCTTAAAGGCCGGATACGCCAAAGCCAAATAAAAGCGGCCATAAAGGTAAATACCGAACTTTTGCGATTATACTGGGACTTGGGACGCGATATCGTTACCCGCCAAATGGAAACCGCATGGGGTAGCGGATTCTTTGAGCAATTGAGCAATGATTTGAAGATAGAATTCCCGGATATGAAAGGGTTTTCTGCGGTTAATTTAACGTATTGTAAGCGATTTTATCTGTTTTATATACAAGACGATTCAATTCGCCAACACCTTGTTGACGGAACCACATCCCATATTAGCGGACAGTTACATGTTGTTGATAATAAAGGAAATACAATTCTTCAACAAGTTGTTGAAGAATTAGAAAACCATCCCATCTTTCAAATACCATGGTTTAACCCGAACCGCAAAGCGACCTTGCCAACCAAATCCTGAAAGACCCGTATAACTTCGATTTTCTCACACTTACCGAAAACTACAAAGAAAAAGAACTCGAAGACGCGCTAACCACAAACATTACAAAATTTTTATTGGAACTCGGACAAGGCTTCGCCTATATCGGTAGACAAGTCCCTATAAAAATCGGCGAAACCGAACGATTTATAGACTTGCTCTTTTATCACTTGGAACTGCGTTGTTTTGTAGTAATAGAATTGAAAATCGGCAAATTTGAAGCCGAATACATCGGAAAACTCGGCCTGTATATCTCAGCAATCAATCACCAAAAGAAAAAAGAAACCGATAACCCCACAATAGGAATCATTATCTGCAAAACCAAAGACAGCGTTGAAGTACAATACTCGTTAGAGATCACCAGCCAACCAATCGGCGTTTCCGAATACCGGCTTGCAAAACTGCTACCGGATAACCTAAAAAGCAACCTGCCCAGCATCGAAGAATTTGAAGAACAACTGAAAAACATAGGCAGTACCCACGACTGACGAAAATCCTCCCCACCGCAAATAACCCTGCCCCCCGTTAGTGGGGCGAGGCTCGGTAGAACCTAAGACAAGACAACGCAAGACCCGTGAATGGCGGACTACGCAACGGCTTCCTTTGCGCATATTCGCCCCACCTCCTTCGGAGTGAACAAATACCCACCATCGCCGGGATAAGGCTTGTCGTGGAGGATTTCTACCGTTAGCAACTCCCGTGGTATTCGTTTTGGAAATGCGATACACTTTGCAAACCCTAAATAATGTGCACAACTATTACAAGATACATCGCGTGGTTTTGGATCATCCCACCAACGCGGGTCT
>LIUJ01000183.1:0-358 GCA_001462255.1 Fibrobacteria bacterium GUT77
GTCTATAGGGCAAGCGGCAACGGGGGGAGCTTTTATGCTCTGAAACTCGTCGAATATGTGCCCGCATTTTTGGCACTCGTATTCGTATGTCGGCATAACGCGCAGTCCTTTTTCGACGGATTTATTTAACGGTTTTGGGTTTTTCAAATTTTAAAACATAAAGGACTGTTTTTTTGTCGGCTGTTGTCCGCCTACGTTCGAACCCGCCCCGCCCCCGCCTCCGGTAACGCCGCGTCTTGACGGGCCGAAGATATCCATTTCGTCGCCGCTGCGCAACCCCCTCGCCACCCCGTGCACATTGCAGGAGTCTACGACCGTCTCGTACTTGAAATACTCCGCTTTCTGCTTGGGGCACGAG
>LIUJ01000183.1:367-6116 GCA_001462255.1 Fibrobacteria bacterium GUT77
CCGCGCCTCGACGGGCCGAAAATGTCCATCTCGTCGCCGCTACGCAAACCCCTCGCCACGCCGTGCACGTCGCAGGAGTCTACCATCGTCTCATACTTAAAATATTCCACCTTCTGCTTAGGGCACGAGGCTTTGGCCAACCCGAACGACTGTGCGCATATCATCAACCCTTTGGTGCCTATAGGGCGTGAGAATTCTTGCCTCGGCAGATTCCTATGGAGCTCTTTCATCGCGTCTACCCAAACGGGGACCGCGGCCATTGAGCCGGTTACGCCGTATCCCATCGACCGCCGCTCGTCGGTGCCGGTCCACACGCCGGTGGTTATCTGCGGAGTAAAGCCTATGAACCACGCGTCGGAATACTCGTTGGTCGTGCCGGTTTTGCCGCCCGCCGGCCTGCGAAAGCCGAGGCCCCCTATAGACGCCGCCGTGCCGCAACACACCACGCTACCGAGCATCGAGGTCATTAGGAAAGCCGTTTGCGGCGATATGACCTGTTGCTCCTTAACCGTTGTTTTTTCCAATATCCGGCCGTTTTTGTCGGTTATTTTTTTTATGAAGTACGGCTCCGCCCGTATGCCGCGGTTTGGGAAGGCCGAGTAAGCGGAGATGATATCTATAGGAACCACCTCGCAAGCGCCTATGGATAGCGACGGGACGGGGGAAAGTTTTTGCTTTATGCCCATTTTCGTAGCGTAGTCGACGACGGCCTGACCGCCTACTCTGGTAAATACCTGTATGGCGACCAAATTGTTGGACTTCGCGAGAGCGTCGCGGACGCTTAGCGGGCCTAAAAACTTGCGGTCATAATTCTCCGGGCGCCACTCGCCGTCCGGGGTTACAAGCGTGATCGGTTGGTCTAAAATAACCGTGGCGGGGCTAATGCCGTTATCCATGGCCGCTGTGTAAACAAACGGTTTGAAGGCCGATCCCGGTTGCCGCTTCGCCTGCGTGGCGCGGTTGAATTTGCTCTCTTGGAAGTCGCGTCCGCCCAGTAGCGTAAGGATCGCGCCGGTGGACGATTCGAGGGCGACCACGGCTATCTGCGCCTTTCGGTACTTGAGGGTGTCGTGGAGCGACGCGTAGTCGGCGGCGTTTTGAGCGTAAATGGAGTCGAAGTTATCCAAATACGTTTGACGCGGAATGCCCAATTTGCGGTCGGCGCCGGAACCGTCCAAAAACATTCGATTGAGGCGTTTTTGCAACGAGGCGACGGCGCGCCCCGCGCTCTTCTCCGTGGAATCTTGCGCGGCGGGGTCGAGCGTGGTGTGAATGGCGAGCCCGCCGTTATAGAGTAGCTCGTCGCCGTATTTGTCGGAGACGTATTTGCGAACCATTTCCATAAAATACGGCGCTATGGGCGGGCGGTATATCTTGGGATTGGCGACCACCGGCTCCTCCGCCACGGCTTTGGCGGCGGCGGCGCTGATGAACTTGGCGGCGACCATGGCCTTCAACACGGCGTTGCGACGCATGGTGGTACGCTCGACGTTGTCGGGCTTGTCGGGCCTATGGCGCTCCGGCAACTGTATGGTTCCGGCGAGCACCGCGCACTCGTTCAGATTGAGTTCGTCGACGTTCTTACTGTAGTAATGCTCGGCGGCGGCCTGCATGCCGTATACGCCGGCTCCGAGGTAAACCTGATTGAGGTAAAGTTCCATAATCTCGCGTTTGGTATAGCTACCCTCAAGCTGGACGGCGGTGAGCATCTCGCGTATCTTGCGGATAAACGTCTTATCGGAAGAGAGGTAGAGGTTGCGGGCGAGTTGCTGGGTAACGGTGGAGGCGCCCTGCGCCTTCTTGCCCCGCGCGAGATTGACGAACACCGCGCTGATGTTACGCGTCACGTCGATTCCCCAGTGGCTGTAGAACTTGCGATCCTCGGTGGCGATTACGGCGTTCTGCAGTTCAACGGGAATTTTGTCTAAGGGCACCCAAAAGCGCCTTTCCACGCTAAATTCGTGGATCGGCTTGCCGTCCTTGTCGAGCACTTTGGAGACGAGCGACTGCTCGACGTTTTGGAGCTGGGTGTGCATTGGGAGCGTTTCGTATAGGCGGTAGATGAATATAACCGCCGCGGCGAGGCCGAAAGAGACGACCGGTACAATCATTAGTATTAATATGAATATGGGGAGGCCTTTGAGCTTGCCGGGCATATCCTTCCCGGACTTAGGCCCGGCGTCTACGTCGTTGCTTTCGGGATTTTGCGTACTGCCGCCGCTTTTATGTTTTTGCATAGTATCCGAACAACACCCGTAAAACAAAGAGCCCTTTATGACGCGGTAACGGTCAAAAAGGGCTTCTTTTGCGATAAACAGTGGAGCTGAGGGGGATCGAACCCCTGGCCTCGACATTGCGAACGTCGCGCTCTCCCAGCTGAGCTACAGCCCCGATTTCTGCCACGATCCTACCGTGAACAAATAAAATAATATTCGGGAACGCCGCCGCGCAAGCATTTTTTTATATAATTTTTTGCGGGGGGGATCGTCCGCTCTTTTTAGGGTTGATTTCAACATTTTTGACTTAGCTCGCCCGCATTATATTATTTTTAGATATTCAGGCTTCGTTAATGGAATCCGTCTTTACTAAGGACAATAAAAGATGCCATATATAGGTATAGGCTACGCCGGCGCGAAAAGAGGTTTTTTGACCGACCTCGTCAGAGAAAACAAGGCTTGGCTGAAGGGCGATAGGAACCCGCGCTTCTTCGGGGATTCGTTTATCGTTATGTACGACTCCAACACGGCGCGCGAGTTCGCCAAGAAGTGCGCGGACGCCGACAACGAGGGGGGGATAGTCGTCTACCCCATGGAACGCCCTATCAAAGGATAATGAACAAATGCTCCAGTTCACCGAAAAATACGAACCGGTAAAAATACTTCAACTGTTGTCAAAGGCTCTCCCCTACTACCTCGATTCATGGCACGACATAGACGAGCGCGGCGGGATTTTCGGCGACGTGGAACCCAAGGGGTTCAATATGCGCGCCACGGGGCAATCATCGCCGATCATAGAGTACGTCGTACGCCCGCACATAAACATCCTCTGCGTTCTTAGCAGCTACGTTTACCTGAATCAGTACGGAATCGCCGGCCAAACGATTGGGCGGTTCGATCTTATCGACAAGTTGCATAAGGGACTCGCCTGGGTATGCGCCTGCCACGTTACCGGCAATACGGACGTGGACGCGTTCCTCGACCGCAGGCGTTGGGGGGAGAATTGGCACAGCGGTCTATGGGCATCCATGCTCGGAGTGATCGCCGTGCTCGCCGAACCGGTGCTTGAGGAGAGCGAGCGCATGCGTATCCGCGAGATTGTGGCGCACGAAGCCGACCGCTTTACCGGCGTTACCCCGCCGTCGGGCGGCGGCGGCGACTCCCGCGCGGACGACAACGCCCAAGACGCCATGCTCTTGGCGTGGGCGATAAACCTCTGCCCGCACCACCCGCATTGTCAAAACTGGGAGGCGACGCTCAAAATTTGGGCGGTGAACATAGGTTCGAGCATCCACGACGGCGCCGACCACAGCGAGTACTTCGGTTCCTCCGTCGCGAAGTCGGTAGTCACCTGCAACCTCTACCCGGACTTTACCGCGGAGGAGCACGGTTTCTTCCACCCGAACGCGCTCTCCTACGGGGTGTGGACCGCCCTCGCGATGGCGGCCTACGGATTCCAGCGGCGCGACCCGCCGCCGTACCTGTCGCGCAAAAGCCATCAGCAAGCTTTCGACATACTCGTGCGCTTCTGTATGCCGAACGGAATATTCTTCGCCCCCGGCGGACACGATATGCCCATGTTTATGCCGCGCCCGCTGGCGCTGGCTTGGGGCCACTGGCACGGCGACCCGCGAGCGCCGCACCTGACCGGCAGGCTCTTAGCGTGGATGGACGAACTAAGCGAGGCAAACACCGGAGAGCGCGTCCCGTGGGTCTTGGGTTTCAACCCAACGCACGACGGTTGGGAATTGCTCTTTCAAAGCCAAGTAGGCGCGGAACTCGCCGTTATGGCCTGCCTGCCCTTCCCCAAAGAACAGCGGGTATTCTCCGCCGGCCAATTGGAAAACGCCATAGACACAAAGTACATATACCCATACACCGAACTGTGCTACAGAAGAAACGTGCGCTCCACGCGCAGCGTGGCCTGGAAAGCCATAGGCGGCCACCCGATAATAGGGCTCCACCTGCACTCCTGCCCGGAACTCTTAGCCACGTTCAAAGCCGCGCTCTTGGGCGTACCGTCGCTGAGTAACCCCGTCAAATCCGCCCAAACCCTATTCCACAACGACCGCTACCTGCGCGACGGATTCGACACAAGCGGACGTATCGCCTACTTGGACGCGAGCGGGCAACGGTTGCTGACCCGCGATATCCGCGTCCTAACGTGGGGCGAAGAGGGCATAGTCGTGCTGGATCAAATCACCGCAAACGCCGACCTGACGTTAAACGAACAATACCTCTCCCCCGTCTACATAGTAAATGACCGATGGACGGCCGGAACGATAGACTTGGTGAGCGGCTCGTTCAACGATAGGATCCTCTTTGAGCAACGCAAATATAGGGAACTCCCCTGCCCCGCGTTTTGGGCGAACATAAACAACCAATTACTGTATCAATTCATTTGGGGGCGCAGCAAAGGCCTATACTACCTACCCGGCGGAGAACGCAACGCGCCGCCCTACTGGAAGAACTGCCGCTTGGATATGCTCGCCACGCACGTGGAAGCGGCAACGGTGACGTCCGGAGACGTAGTGTACAAATCGGGATTCTACATAGGCGGAGGCAAAGGGGCAAAACTGTTCAAGACTACCGGAGTACCGGGGGAATTCTTTAAGGGGCTCGTGGTTATGGACGGAAAGATTACCGTGGGGTTGGACTGATATATTGACGTATCAACACTATAATAACACAAAAGACCCGCAATGACGACTACCGCAAATCCCGGCGTTCCCGACATCATAAACAACTACCGAAAGCTATGCGCGTACTGCGACTCAATATGGAACCGCGCGCGCGAGGTTTACTCAAACGAAATCGCGTGTAGAAAAGGCTGCGGGATATGCTGTGAACTGCGATCGGTAAATCAAATAGAGGCCTACGTCATCCGTTCTCACATCACCGATAACAATACGAGCGTCAATGATATCGACAATAACGATGTCGTCGTACATAACGATAACGCAACGGTTGACGACAACGCCTGCCCTTTTCTGCGCAATCAAGCTTGTACTGTTTACCCCGCCCGCCCGATCATCTGCCGCACCCACGGGATGATATTGCGCTCGTCCGAATTTTCGCCGTCGCGTCAGGCGACGAGTTGCCCGTACAACTTCACGTCCATCCACCCTAACGACTTTCCGCCCGAAATGACGATCGACACCGACGTCGTCACAAAGAACCTTGTAAGGCTGAACCTCGCGTTTTGCTTGGCGAGCGGAATCAGTGTCGGCGACGGGGCCGAAAATAGGGTACTTTTGCGTGACTTACTCTCACCGCCCGATTTATGAGAAACACAAAGAACGCTTGGGACGGCGGAGCGATTGGAATTGTGCCCGCCGGTTCCTAAAAAAACTTTTTTTCTTGACTCCGCCCCCGCCGATATATTATCTTTATAATCCCTGACGGTATCAGGTCGGCGCTAATCTGTCCGGCTTGGCCGTCGTCAATCGGTCAACGTAACATAAAAAAGGCTCTAAACGGAGGGCATGGAGGTTAAAATGAAGGAAAAAATTCACCCGAAATACGAGGCGGCG
>LIUJ01000184.1:0-6993 GCA_001462255.1 Fibrobacteria bacterium GUT77
AGCCATGCTGCTGAACGGCGGCGCTAGCGTCGCAAGCGGCGATTACCAGCTGGAAGTAAGGGCGCGGGGCAGGGACGAAAGAACAACCGAGCCGCCGTATGTATGGCAGTTTACGATTGACAACGCCGCGCCGGCCCTTGTTATCAACGACTTCCCCGACGCTTCAAAACTGCCGTATACCGTTACCAATGTCGCTCCGGACAGGTGGAAGACTACCGGGGGCCAGAAAATATATACGGCCCCCACGCAGAGGATTCAGGGGCTTGTCAAAGACGCCCACAGCAATCTTAAAAACGCGCAGATTTTATTACAGCGGTATGATTATACCAACGGCGTCTGGAGTACTTACTATACTTTCCCGACAACCAGTCCGGCCGCCGCGGGTAATTGGCTGGATACTTCGGAAGTCTGGAACGAATTGCTGGCCCCGACTGACACGACGCGGGAAAAAATCGTAGACGTAACGTTAGGCGACATTGCCGGCCTTACCGACGGCCTGTACCGGGCGCGCCTGCGGGCCGCCGATTCGGCGTATATAAACGGCACCTCCCTGTGGCCGGCCGCAAGCGGCAATACCGTTGACGGTCATCCCGTATATTCCGATTATTATTACTTCTTCTACGCGCCGACAGCGCCGTTCATCGCGTTCACCGGCGACACTACGCAGACGCTCTTCTCCGCGGCGATTCAAAACGGAATCTTAACGTTTACAGGAGAGGCGAAAACATTTAACGGCTATAAGAATCTAACGGTAACCGTTCAAAGAACCGGAAAACCCGACCGTACCGTAACCGTCAATTCTACCGTTAACTCGGCCGACTGGAACCGCGACTGGGCATGGACCGCCGACGTGGACGATTTCCCCACAACCACCGGTCCCGAGGCGGACGGTTCCTACAAACTTATATTTACCGTAATAGATTTGGCGAACAGGACCTTCTCCGCAAACCGCACCATAGCCCTGGACAATACGCCGCCGACCGGCAAATTCACAGCGCCGGATCTTCTGCCCCTGGCCGCGTTTACCGGCAATCCGCCCGCGCCCGAGCATTACTATAAAGACGCTAACGGAAATATAATATCCAGCGAGACCTTCTTCGGCGGCGAGGACGCCGTTATTAAGGGAACCGCCGAGGATTCCAACGGCGTGGCGGGCATATGGTTTCATCTGGGTTATACCGGGAACGTGGCGCCCGGTGGAACCGCGACCGCGCCGACCAAAGCCGAGGTAATGGCGCTTGTAGGGGTTACAAACGATATAGGCGGTACCGTCAACAACGGTAAGTTTGACGACGCGGCAAAAGGCATTGGTACGGGCGCCGACAGCGCGTGGTTTAAGTACACCAATGAAGCCGGGTATCCCAAGCCCGATCTAAACGGTACCGCCGGTTTCTTCGAGTACCCCGCAAGTATTCTGCTCTATGACTGGGAATTAAAGGTTACGTCGGTTAAAGACTTAAAAAAATACACCGCGGACGGCATAAACGTCAAAGGTCGTTTTTATAACGGCGGTTCGAACAGGACCATGGCCCATCTGGTTAATATTGACGGCCTGACCGCCGCCTACAGGAAGAACGGCCTGTACTGTATTCCCGTTTGGATACGCGTGGCGGATACGGCCGGCAACGTAGCCTACTTCCAGCAGGATATATGGGTATACCCCAACGGCGACTATCCGACCAACGCCATTACCAACCCGACCCGCCCGGACAACCCGACAAACAACGTCATCCCGCAGGGGCCGGCTACCGGCGACAACAGCTGGGTAAGGGGCGGTACGATTGCCTTTGACGGCATAGCCAGCGACAACGTCAACGTAAAAAGCGTTATCTACCGCGTGCGCGCGGATAATAAACCGTCCACCGGTGACGCTAACGATTCGTGGGCTAAAGACGCGCCGTCCCTTAGCCAAATCATTCGTCCTTCTGCGGGAACGGAGTTTACACAAGGGAATTTCCCGGACCAGTGGAATATATTTACAAACTACTTTGGTACGCAGGCGACATCCGTAACCGACACTAACGGCTGGTATATCGCTACGGTGGAAGGGGCGGACGCTACGGGCAAGAACAAGTCCTGGGGCTTCAATATCAACGCCAACGACGAATTTAACAGGGAAGGTTCGCACGGCGGCGCTTCTCTTACGACTATAAATCCCATAAGGGATTGGGGATTCCGCGCGGCATCTGGAGCGGGGGCCAATGACACAATCCGCGTGTATGTGGAAATACTGGTATTTGACGGTAAATCTTCAATTGTCGCCCCTCCCGATCCCTGGCACTATATGAGCCTTGGCGATAACGTCTATCCTTCCGTTACGGCAAAACCCGACGTCGCGATCTTCTACCTGAGTTCCACGGCCCCGAGTATCACCGGCAGGAAGCTCAGCAGGGTCGACGCGATTGCGGCTAACGCGACGGGCGCTCCGCAAGGTACCACCGATCCCGTTTATCCCCCCGACCCGGATTCCGACCTTGACGGTAAATACATAAATTATACGAACAACATGACCCGCAGCGGTAAATTTGCCGTGCGGATGAAGCTAAACGGCAACGGCAAGAGTATAAAACGCGTCAGCGTAAGCCTGCCGGGCGAAGGGGGCCAGAACGGCCACGCCAATCTGGCGCTCTTCAGGGACGCGTGGCTTAACGGTACAAGTTCTAATCTGCCCGGCGTAAGATTTGCGGCTAACGGAACGTCTGCCCTGACTACTACTCAGGGTGTCGCGCAGTCGTTCTATCTGTACTACGCTTTTGACACCGCCCTGACAAAGACCGACTACGACGCCAAAGACGGCGCCGCTTTCGCGCCGGTTATGAAAGGGAACTGGCGGTACACCGGCGGCAAATACACGATAGAAGTGCGCCTGTACGACACCTCGGACGCGATGACCTCTTTCCGCTTCGAAGTGGGCATAGACAACTTCGCGCCGCTGGAAGACCGCAGGGTTATATCGAACACAAAGGTTGCCGGCACCAACCAGACCTTTATGGGCCGCATATACGATTATTACGGGCAGGATTCCAACCCGCAGCCGGGCTATTTCTCGGTAGACAGGGTTTACGCGTGGTTTACCAAAGACCCAAGCGGCACGAGCCGGTATGTTGACATGTCGAACGCTTCTACAACGGTAACTCCTCCGACAACGCCTATACAGGCGTATAAGAACAGGGGCGGCGATGTATTTACCTATGCCTCCAATACAAACGACGTAACGCGAATCGACGAGCTTACCGACGGCACGGGCGGTACCGTGAATTCCAGGGGAACCTCCGGTTCATATTCCTATCCTACGCCCGGCGCCGGAGACGCAAGCAATAATTATGTAAAGGTTATTAACGAGGCTAACGCCGCTGTCGGGGCCAACAAGATGATATGGCAGCCGATCACCGCCGGGCGTTCCATCCTGTGGAATTTCAGCATGGATACCAACAATCTGCCCGACGGCCCGATATACCTTAACTACATCGTCGTGGACGGGGCTGGCAACGCGAGCATATACCAGCAGAAGATGACGGTTATGAACCATTACCCGGTAATAACCGACATAACCCTGTACACGGATAATACGGGCCGGGGCGCCGTGTATACGTCGGACGCCAGAATCGACCGCATGGTTCCCGATTCCCTGCCGGAAGGTTACCTGAATACGGGCTTTATCTCCAAAAACGAGTATTTGGGCTTTAAGGTGACGACCGTGTCGGGCAACGGCGCTCTGCACTACAGCGTCCAGTACGTTACGCGGGATTTAGTTACGCTTACCCAGGCCAACCTCGAGGCTATAGCGAAGGACGCGGTCGGAACTTCGTCAACTCCCCCGACTAAAACATATAGTACCATATACACCATAGCCGACACGGGCAACATGGGCGACGCCATGTGGGCCACCCTGATGGATGTGCCCAAAGTAAACGCGACTAAGGGCATGAGTTTCGCCTTTAAGGCCAAGCCGGAAAACTTCCCCGGTCCGGTGCCGGGACCGGCTTCGCCCGACTATACCGCCACGGTCTGGCGTTATAAGCAAGTGGGGACCCTGAAGAAGACGCCTTCCGGCACCGGCGCGGTTGTTGACGATGCCGACGCCCCGCATGATTTCAGGTTCTCGGGTACCGATTTCGGAAACGGTGCCGGTCAGATACCAGAAAAATTGGGCAGCTATCCGAATAACGAGGGCGGCACAAACAATCCCTCTAATACGGCTTTCTTCCTTATTAAGGTATACGATTCTGTTACGGGGACCGAACCCGGTTACGGCGAGGACGACCAGCTTTACGACGCCGTGGTAGTGGGCACAAACGTCTATTTGAACGACACGACGAAGCCCGTAGTGCGGATGTACGATTTGAACCCCTACACCGAGATAGCGGTGGTCGGGAACAATATCGGGGACGCGAATAAAAACATGACGATTCGCAACGCCGCCGATCCCGCGGACATAGGCAGTAACATAATCCGCGGCGGATTATTCAATACCAATACCGCGCGCGAACCGGTAAAATCGGGCTACATCGAGCCGCATAACGGTTCTTATGCCCTGACCCCCAAAAACAGCGCCTTTAGCATCAGCAGCATAGGCGGAAGTACGGCGCAAACGGGGGTTACGGTTACGGATTTCCAGAAGGTATCGGACGACGATCAGGTAACAACCGACGGCGGTACCCTTGACAAAGTCAGCGGCAGAATCATACTGCGCGGCGTAGCGTGGGACGACCAGCTGATTGACGAAGTATGGATTCAAATAGGCGGCGACAGCCCTAAGAACATTCTCAAACTGCTGTATGCGGATCCGGCCACAGGCGAGGCCCTGGCAAGCCAGAGTAACCCGCCGGCAACCGCCGTCTATAAAATGGTGAGGCCTAATACCGGCGTAAACGCCTTTGCCGTGGAAACGCTCCATTGGAAGACCGGCCACACCGTCGAGTGGGCCTATGTCTGGGACACGGAAACGGAACCTTCCGGCAGGACGGGCGGCGGTCCTTCTGCCGCAGCCTATCCCTCAGGCGTGCCCGTACAGGTGTATGTCAAAGACAGTAACGGCAAATTGTACAGCAACAGTCCTACGGGCGCGGCACCCGGTAACGATTACGTGACAACGGACAACAATACCAACACGTTCCGCAACCAGTTAAACGTAGACATAGTGCCCTACATAACCGGCTTTCAGAGGGAAACGCCCAAATTTACCACCAAACGCTCTTTGCAGGGCTGGTACAGCTTCTATCAGGGCGAAGCCAATATCGCGCTTTTGGGTTATAACTTCGGCCAGTCGTCCGTGGCCGTTAGTATAGACAGCGGGACAAGCGGCGGTACGAATACGAATATGACTTCGGTTACATATAACGCCGTTAACGCAACGGGTGTCCCCGATAACGTCAAAGGCCGCTTCTCCTTTACCGTGCCGGCAACGGCGGTCAGCGGCAGGTTAAACGTAACGGTCAACAGTACGCCGGCGTATAACCATACCAGCAAACACGCGACCAAGTCATGGAACAGGGAATACAACGACTACACCCCCGGCTCCGATTTATGGATCAACAAGCCCCACGCCCATATCTGGCAGACTACTCAAAACACTAGCAACCCGCGAACCTACATGGGTGAATTGGGCGGCACTTACGACAGCAGGGGTCTTAACTCTCCGGGCATGGCGCTGGAATATACCGGCCCGGGTACGCTCCACGGCACTTGGGCGGTTTACGGCGAAGGCGACGTGCGCTACGGGACTAATACTAATTCTTCCAACCGGGTGCGGGGTGGAAATACCGACCCCTATACCGGGCCTGATATAAGTATTTACAACGGCGGCGGCGCGTCCGCGGCTAATATAGGGTTTTGTTACCAGTATGACGGCGGGCCGAGCCTTTTGGTTAAATCATCAACCGCTGATGGTAATGGTGCCGAGTTATATACAAGCAGCGGTACTCATCCTACCCAGCGTTGGCAAAACATAAGGATAAGCAAAGCCGCCGCAAACGGTTCGGGTACTGACAATGTCGGCAGAATTTATATGACCACCTATGACGCTGAAAACAGAAGTCTGAGGTATGACACAAGGGACGGTACTGCCAATTCCAGCGCGGTTATTGACGGAGGAACCGCGACTAGCAACGCCGGCCAGTTCAGCGCGGTAGATTATGACGGCACCGGCCCGATTATCGCCTACTATGACCAGAGCAACGATACCGTCCGCGTCGCTCTTGGAGCGAACACGGCCGGCAGCAGCTTTAACCGGTATGATTTGTTACCGCAAAGCAATCCCCTGTATCGCGGCTCCGGCAAGTATGTTAGCATTAAGGTAGACAGGAGCAACGGCATACATATTGCCTTCTACAACAGCGTCTACAAAAGCGTGGTGTATTACTATGCCGCAAACAGAACCTATATATCCAACGGTACCATTCCCAATTCCGGCGCCAATGTTAAGGTTTACACCGTTGACAATGTTACAACCGGCGGCGTCTGGACGGACATATCGGTACGCGACGACGGCGGCTCCCAAATTCTGCCCTGGATTGTCTACGGCGACAGTTCCCGCACCGACAACTATGACGGCGTGCGCGTGGCTTACCTGAGCGCCGCCAACAATACCGGCATACAATTCACCGGAGCGCTCAAGTGCCCGGTCACAGGCGCGGACATTACCGGCTGGGAAGCCCTGACCATGCCGGCGAATTATAAGGTAAACAACGATCGCCTTAACATCGAAGCCTGGCCCCCGACGGTCCGCGGCGGAACGCTCGGTACCGCGCCCGGCTGGAACGCGGCAATCGGCTACGCCAGCGATATGTTCCGCGTCGGCTATTTCTATTATCCGACATATAAAGGGTACTAGCGTCGGGGTTCTAGCGGGGAAATTTTTACCACTCGCCGTAGCCGGCAATCACGTCGCGCATAAAGTAGGCGCTGTCTTTAGGCGTCCGGGTCTGGGTAAAGTAGTCCACATAGACAATGCCGAAGCGTTTGGTGTAACCCCATAACCATTCAAAATTGTCC
>LIUJ01000184.1:7246-7710 GCA_001462255.1 Fibrobacteria bacterium GUT77
TGTCGTGTACGCGGCCGTCGTTCCCAAGTTCGTCTTTGCGGGCGTAGCCGTTTTCGGTAATGTAAATCGGAATCTCGTTTTTCCCGAAAGCGCCTTTTGAAATTTCCGCGGTCCACCGGATCAGGCGTTCCAGTCCGCCGGGAACCACGGGCCATGGCATGTCGTTACAGTCCTGCCATGACGGTTTGGTCGTCTGTTTTAAAGGAGACTCTTTATCGGCGGCAACCGGGTCTTCATAGTAATAATTTAGTCCGATAAAATCTATGGGTTGGGCGATCGCTTCCATGTCGCCGGCCTTTACGGGAAAAACGCATTTTAAATCTTTGGTTACGACTTCCGGATAGTCTTTACCCAGACAGGGGAACATAAAAACTTCGGTGCTGAACGCCCGCGCTATGTCCGCCGCTTGTTTGTCGGCGGCGCTTAAGGTGGCGGGTCTGGGAGTTACCGCGTTCCACGTTATG
>LIUJ01000185.1 GCA_001462255.1 Fibrobacteria bacterium GUT77
TCGGCGAAGCCAATCTCGAAATACGCCAAATGAAATTCAAAGTTTACACAAAATTTGAAACTGTCTCGTAAAATCCTCAAAGATATTGATATGTCCATAGATGACTATAACAGCAAGTTTTAGCAGGAGTTTTAAAATGTTTTACGAAAACGTAACCCCGTTGGAAGACGCTCTAAAATCCAACGTCTTTCCGGCGCTTGAGACGTTCCCGTGTCCGCACGACACGTCGGCGGCGGCGACCGGTTGCGTCCGTATCGTTTTCCCTGAGTTCACCTGCGTTTGCCCCAAAACCGGCTACCCAGACTTCGCCTCCATACTTCTATGTTACCTACCCGACAAATTGTGTATAGAATTGAAGTCGTGGAAGCTCTACCTAAACGCCTTCAGGATGGTGGGTACCTTTCACGAAACGGTAACCGCCCACCTATTCAACACGTTAAATTCGCTACTGACCCCGCGGTGGTTGCTATTAGCCGGCGACTTCTACCCAAGAGGAAACGTGGACACCACGGTGCTCTTCGAGACCGACGCCCCCCGTCCCAAAGGAGCCGACCTCCTAATAGGCCCGTACCTACCCCCTCGTTTAAAATCACAATAATTTGCTTTCCGTGTGTCATATTTATTAATTTATATAATATTGAGGCGCACGGTCATTTCGGCTCCGCTCAATGACCGGTTCGGGCGTTTGTCCGATATCTTTTGACTTTAAAAATTAAAAAAAGGAAAACCAAACGTATGAACATCCCCGTAATCGACATGATTCTAAAGTCCGGCATGATGGGCAAGATCATCATCGGCCTGCTAATGTTCTTCTCTCTTTTGAGCTGGGCGCTGATCTTCGCCCGTGTGGTGTCGCTCAGGAGGGTTGTAAGCGGTTGCAAGCGGTTTCGCCAGCGTTTCCAGCACGATGTGCGGCACATTACGGAGATAGACCGCATGAGTATGGACGACGTGAGGACGCCTATGGGGCAGCTCGCCAAGGTGGGGGCGGACGAGTACAACCGGATCATCGGCGACGTGAAGACGCACACGCGGGTAAACGACTGGTCGTTCTTCTTGGAGAGCCAGTTTACGATGGCGAGGGAGCGGATAGACAGCGCGCTCGCGGGTATAGTGGCCCCGTTTGACGCCGGGGTTTTTCTATTGGCTATGATAAGCAGCATTGCGCCGTTCTTGGGGCTTTTGGGCACGGTGTGGGGCATTATGAACTCGTTTTACGAGATAGGCAGTCAGGGTTCGGCGAGTTTGCCGGTGGTCGCGCCGGGTATCGCGGAGGCGCTGATAACCACGATTGTGGGGTTGGCCGTCGCCATTCCGGCGTTGTTCTTCTACAACTATTGCAACCACAAGGCGGAGCGGGCGGCGGACGACATGGAGGAGTTCAAGGATATTTTGGCGGTGCGCCTGCGTAGGGAGATTTTCAGCGCCTTCTTCGCGGAGAGCCAGCCGGCGCAGGCCGTGGCGTCGAGGCCGCCGGTGCCGCCCGTAGGCGGGGGTTACAGATGAAAAGAAGAAAAGACCGTCAGCGGCAGGTGATAAGCGACCTCAATCTCACAAACCTGATTGACGTCGTTTTCGCGTTGCTCATAATATTTATGATTACGGCGCCGATGATGACGCAGGGGGTGCAGGTCGACTTGCCGCAGACTGAGTCGGAGAACGTGGAGTCCAACGAGTCTATACAGATATCGATAACGAACGACGGGGAGATATACGTAGACCACGAGTTGGTGTCGCTTTTGGATTTTCGTAAGCGTTTTTCGGAGGTTTTTTCGGGGCGCAGCGACGTGCCGGTCTTTATCAACGCCGACAAAAAGGTGCCGTACGGGCTTTTTGTTAAGGTGATTTCAGAGGTGCAAAACGCCGGTGTCGTGAAGCTCGGGTTTCTCACGATGGCTCCCGACGGAAAGAGCGAGTACTGATGGACGGAGCGCGGGCGGCATACGGCGAGCGCCCCGGATACGGGGACGTGGGTTTCCGGAAGGTGCTCATAATCTCCGTCGTTTTTCATTTGATTGTTCTTGTGGGGTTGCCGCTTATGGGCAAGCTTCTTGTGAAACCCAAGAAGTTTGAGCGTCCCAAGACCTTTCAGTTGGTGCAGTTGCCGCCGGCGCCGCCTCCGCCGCAACGCAAGACGCCGGTAGAGCCTACGCCCGTGGAGCCGCCGCCTACGCCGGTGCCGCCGCCGCCAACGCCGCAACCGACTCCGGCGCCGACGCCTACGCCCAAGCCGCCCACGCCTAAGCCGACGCCCGCGCCGCCGGAACCTAAGCCGCAACCGCCTAAGCCTACGCCAAAGGAGGAGACGGTGTCTAAGCCGGTAGAGGAGAACACGGACGATCTGATGGCGCTTCTAAGCGATATACCGTTGCCGCAGGCGAAAATCAGCGCCCCGGGCACGCCGCCTCACCCGTACATCGACCCCGGAGTGCGCGGTAAGATTGAGAGGAATTTGGATAAGATTTCGTATAACTCGAAGCTTGAGGTTGTGGTCTCTTTCGAGATACACAGCGACGGGAGCGCGCACAACATTAGGATAACGAGTTCGAGCGGAGACGCCACCGTCGACAACTGGGGGAAAAACGCGGTTATGCGGGCGGCGCCGTTCGGTAAATTGCCTTGGCCGGATAAAAACATGATAGAAATAGACATTACGCTTCGTCCGACGAGAAGAAACTGACGTATAAAAAAAATAACTATACATTTGTCAGACAAGGAAAATTCATAGCATGAAAAAAATTATTGCTTTCGCGATTACGGCTTTTATTTTCATTCCCGCCGCCGTAAGCGCCGCGGATAAGTTCGATTTGGAGGGATACGCCAGTCGCTTCGACAGCATCCCCATAGGCGTGGTTAGGTTCAAGCCTACGAACGCCAACGTTCTCAAAGAGAATTTTCCGTGGGACATTATTGAGAACAACTTTGATATCAGCGGAAAGTTCGGGGTGGCGGCGCGCCCGGAGTTCGACAGCGCGTTCTTCGCGAGTAAGGGGATCGGCATCTATGTAGACGGCCAGTACACGCTCGACGGTAACACCGTGCAAATAGAGTGCAATCTTCGCGACGTGGCTACACGCTCGCTTTTGGTAGGCAAGAGATACAAGGGGGATATCAAGGCGTTGCGCGCCATGGTTCACCGGTACTCCAACGAGGTGGTTGAGATGTTGTTCAGCGATCGCGGCATATTTGAGAGCCGTATGCTTTACGTGAAGACGGAGGGGACGAAGAAGAACATAGCAATCATGGATTTTGACGGCTACAATCGCTCGAAGTTGACGAATGACAGTATCATAAACATATTTCCCACGTTTGCGGACAAGTCGACGATTTTGTGGACATCCTACGCTCGCGGCAAACCCGACATATACCGCGGGTCGATAACGGCCGGATCTTCTAAAATATTCATAGAGGACAGGGCGATGGTGGTGTCGCCGGACGTTTCCCCCATAGACGGTACGGTTGCCTACGCTTCCTCGCAGTCGGGCAGTTTGAACGTTTACGTTTGCGCGGCCGACGGAACGCGGCGGCGGCAGCTGACTTTTTCACGCGGGATAGACACCGCGCCGAGCTGGTCGCCCAACGGTTATCAGATAGCGTTTACCTCCGATAGAGCGGGCGGTCCGCAGATATACATAATGGACGCGACCGGTTCCAACCAGCGCCGCGTGACGTTTGAGGGCCGCTACAACGACGCCCCCGCGTGGTCGCCCAAAGGCGACAAAATAGCCTACGCGTCGCTTGGTGAGAACTACCAGTTCAATATATGGACGGTAACGCCCGACGGGAGCGAGGCGAAGATGGTGGCCAGCCTCCCCGGCTCAAGCGAGAGCCCCACGTGGTCGCCCGACGGAACCTTAATAGCCTTCGTGAACACCAACGGCGGCAAGAGCGACGTTTACGTAGTTAAGCACGACGGAACAAAGTTGCGAAAGATTACGAATACGGGAGATATGAAGATGCCAAAGTGGTCGATCTTTTGGTAAGACGATTTACCGGATTGCTTCGCTATTAACACAAATATAGGAGGAATAAATGTCTCAAACCGTCAAATTGGTAAAAACCGTCGCCTTAGTCGGCGTCGTTTTAGCGCTTTCCCTCTCCGCCGCGGGTTGTTCCGCGAACTCAAAGTATTGGTGGATGAGCAAACATGAGGCGCTGGCCATGCGCGACACATTGCGCGCGGATTTGGTGGCCGCCCAGACCAAGCTCATAGAGGAACAAAAGAGGCTCTTGGCGGAGCAAAGCAATATGTTGAAGGAGCAGAAGGAGGCCGGCGAGATGTTGCGCCTAATGCGCGCCGACTTGATGATGCGGTTTAGCGAGATTGACCGGAAGGCCTCCGCCATCGCGCGGAACACGGATGAGATTACGGCGCGCCAAACGCAAATAGACCGGAAGGCCACGGAAATCAGCCGCCGTCAGGAACAGATGGCAAGCGCCGCCGAGGACGCGGTGAACCAGCGCAAGGTGCAAATGGAGAAGCTCTTCGAGATAGCGATGAGCGATTTCAACGCGGGACGCTACGAGTTGGCGGTGAGCGGCTTCACGGACTTCGCGAAACAGTTCCCCGACGTTCCGCAAACGCAGGAGGCGGAGTATTGGATAGCGGAAGCTCGCTTTGCCAAGAAGGAATACGACGCGGCGGAGAAGGAATATATGCAGTTGATAAAAAAATACCCCAACGGAACAAAGTCGTGCGCGGTGTTTTACAAACTGGGATTGGTCTACGAGCAGCAGGAGAAAAAGAAGAGCATGGAGATGGTGTGGAACAATCTGTTGCAGAGGTGCCCGGACAGCCAGGAGGCGCAGGCGGTGAAGTCGCGTAAGTAGCTCTTATTTTTGCGGCGACGTTTATGATACGGGCGTTACTTACGCCTCCGCAACCCAAGCGCCCCTATCATTCCGTCGTCCGCGTCTACCCCGGCGCCGCCGGTAGTCAAATAGCCGCCGGTAATGTATCCGTTCGCGCCGGCAAGAAAAATCAGCGGTTGCAACGCGCCTAAATTCTTCTCTCTCCCGCCGCAAACTTTTATTGTAGACTTAGGCATTGCCAGCCTAAACAGGGAGACTATCTTCAGAAACTCAAGCGGCGACTCCTTAGGCGGTTCCGCGCGCGTGCCCTCTATCGCGTTTAAAAAGTTTATAGGCACCGTGTCGACCCCCAGGCCGCGCAGTTCCAAGCACAGCGCAATCCTATCCTCCCAGCTCTCGCCGACGCCGAAAATTCCCCCGCAACACACCCTAAGCCCGGCGGCTTTGGCTTTGCGAACGGTGGCTACTCTGTCGTCGTAACCGTGCGTAGTTACTATCTTATTGAAATGGGCGCGGCTTGTTTCCAAATTGTGGTTGTAGCAAACGACGCCGGCCTTCCGCAACGCCGCGAAGTCGTCGTCGCCGAGTATGCCGAGCGACGCGTGTTTCTCCCCGTTGTCGCCGCACTCCGAAAGCGTATTAAATAGCGTTTGAAACTCCGCCGCGCTAAGGCGTCGGCCGCTTGATACCGCGCAAAAAGGCAGGCCCTTTGCCCACGCCTGCCGGCATCGCGAAATTATCTCGTTGGAATCGCAAAGTCCGCTCACCGCGACGTCGGCGCGGTTGTGCGCGGATTGCGAGCAGAAGGCGCAGTCCTCGCCGCACCCGCCCGACTTAACATTCATAATCGCGCACGGGTCAACGGCGTCGCCCCAAAAAAGGCGCCTCACCTGATCGGCGGCGGCAAACAACAGCACCGCTTGATCCGTAGGCCAATCGGCGACCTCGCGCATTTCGGATTCGGAGATCCCGGCGCCGTCGTTTGAGGCGGCGCTGTCGTATAGGCATTCTGATTTTTGGAAGCGGTTCATTACGGTTAATATAATAAATGGAGTTGCCGGGGGCACATTGATTTTATTATATTCTTCTATGTATGTGCTCGTCGTTAATAACCTCAACCGCGCAAAGAAGTATGAACATAACCGCCCAACTGTCCGCCGAGCTCGGCCTCCAAGAGCTTCAGGTCAAAAATGTTTTGGCCCTCTTTGACGAGGGCGCTACGGTCCCGTTCGTCGCCCGCTACCGCAAGGAACGCACCGGTTCGCTCGACGAAACGCAAATTAGGGAAGTGTTGCATCGGTACGAATACTACAAGGAGCTCGACGAGCGGCGGCAGGCGATAATAGACGGCATCCGCGAGCAGGGCGCCCTCACGCCGGAGCTTGAGAGCAAGATAAGCGGGGCGCTCACCAAGGCCGCGCTTGAGGACTTGTACCTACCCTATAAGCCCGAACGCTCCACGCGGGCCGCCAAGGCCAAGGAGGCCGGGCTCGAACCGCTTGCCGACCGCTTGCTCGCCGTTGCCGCGGAGCGTTGCGACATCCTCGCCGCGGCCGCCGAGTTTGTTAACGCCGAAAAAGGATTCGACACGCCGGACAAAGCGCTGTGCGGCGCCAAAGATATTTTGGCGGAGCGCCTCTCCAACGACGCCGATATCCGCAAACGGCTACGCGAGTCGGCCGCGTCTAAGGGCGTTATCGTAAGCGCCGTAAAAAAAGAGTTTGCCGGAAAAAAGAGCAAATTCGAGATGTACTACGACTACCGCGAAAAGGCCGCGACCGTCCCCTCGCACCGATTGTTGGCCATGTTGCGCGGGGAACGCGAAAAAGTCTTGCGGTTATCGCTCGAACTGCCGACGGAGGGCATAACCGAACGATTGTGCGCCGCGCTTGTCAAGTACCCGCGAAGCGCGGCGGCGCCGTACCTGCGCGAAGCGGCGCTCGACGCGCTCGACAGATTGCTCCTCCCCGCCGTAAAAACGGCGTTGCGCACCGAACTAAGAGAGCGGGCGGACTCCGAGGCAATCAAAGTTTTCGGCGAGAATCTGTCGGCGCTTCTGCTCGCCCCGCCGGCCGGACGCAAGACGGTTATCGGCCTCGATCCGGGATTTAGGAGCGGCTGCAAACTTGCCGTGGTAGACGATACGGGAAAATTCATAGAAACGGCGACCGTATACCCGCACGAACCGCAACGGGATAGAGACGGCGCGCAAGCCGTATTACTCGCGATGGTGCGGCGCTACAACCCGCGTCTGATTGCCGTTGGAAACGGCACGGCGGGACGCGAGAGCGACGAGTTCGTACGCGCGGCGCTACAGGGCATTCCGGCGGAGGAGCGACCGCTTTGCGTTACGGTCAGCGAGGCCGGGGCAAGCGTCTACAGCGCCTCCGACACGGCCATAAAAGAGTTCCCCGACTTAGACGTAACGGTAAGGGGCGCGGTGTCCATAGCCCGCCGCCTGCAAGACCCGTTGTCGGAACTCGTGAAGATAGACCCAAAATCCATCGGCGTCGGACAATACCAACACGACGTAAACCAAACGCGCCTAAAGGAATCGCTCGACGAGGTCGTCGAAAGTTGCGTCAACCGCGTTGGCGTAGACGTAAACTTGGCGTCGGAGGAATTGCTTAAGTACGTATCGGGATTAAACAGGCTGACTGCGGCGAACATCGTAAACCATAGAAACCGGCACGGGGCTTTCGCGAGCCGCGCCGACCTGAAAAAGGTTGCCGGACTCGGCGACAAAAAGTTTCAAATGGCCGCCGGCTTTCTGCGAATACCCGGCGCCAAAAACCCGCTTGACGACTCGGCCGTCCATCCCGAATCATATAACATAGTGGATACGATGGCCAAACGACTCAATGTTGACATACGCGGACTGCTTGGGAATACGGCGTTGCTGAAGAGTGTCAACAAAACCGAGTTCGTAACGGAAGAAGCCGGTTTGCCCACTATAACCGACATCATAGAGGAATTGGAGAAACCCGGACGCGATCCCAGAGAAGAGTTCAAGTACGCGAGATTCAACGACGGCGTAACGGAAATATCCCACCTGCGCGAGGGAATGATTCTGGAAGGAGTAGTGACAAACGTAGCCAACTTCGGCGCCTTCGTGGACATAGGCGTCCACCACGACGGACTGGTACACATATCGGAACTGTCAAACACCTACGTAACCGATCCCAAAAAGGTCGTCAAAGCCGGCCAAGCGGTGCGGGTAAAAGTCCTCAAAGCCGACGCGGAGACCAAAAGGGTATCGCTATCCATGAAATCGGGATAAGCCGGGATCCGCGTTACGCGGATTCGTCTACCGCTCGGCCCCGCAAAGCTCCTGAAAACGGCAATTTCGGCACAAGTGCGGCGACGGCGATTTAACAAATTCCGATATGTCAAGCGGGATGTTTTGCTCCACGTTGCCGCAAAGCGCGTACATCGCCTCCGTCTGCTCGCGGATGGTTTGAAAATAACCCGACAGGTCGCTCTCGCCGAGTTTAATCTCCAATTCGTCGTATTGCGGGTGGAGGTAAACGATTTTTGGAAAGATCATGTTCCACGGGACGGAGAAGTTGCTGTTGGCGGCGGCCGCGTACCCCATGAGTTGGGATTTGTGCTTGGCCGGATCTTTGGCGCCGGTCTTCCAGTCGAGTATGTAAACCTCCTCCCCCACCGGAAACAAAAAGTCCATTTTGCAGTACGCTTTCATTCCGCCGAGACGCGTTTCGCCGTAACCGGCCGGCTCTATCATCCATCCCGTCCTGTTTGTAATGGCCTTCATGTAGAGCCAACTGTAACACGGGCCGTTTATGAAATTAGATAGGCACGCGCGGACCTTCTCCCCGGCGGCGGCAACGTCCAATTCGCTTTCTTGTTTGTAGTATATCTCAATAAAACTTTTGGTCGAAAAATACTCTTTAAGTTTGTCGTCCGCGAATTGAAAAAATTTATCCTCGTTTATGTTGCTGTCGGATTTTCGCAAACGGTTCAGCAAAGCCTCCATGCAGTCGTGCACGGCGTTGCCTATTTCCAGCGGAACGGACGTTAGCCCCTTGAGCTTGGAGATTTTGTATTGAGGCGCGTCCGTTGCGTACTTGGAGTAGTATTGGTAGAAATATTGCCGTTTGCACTTGTCAAATACCTCGTAGCGGCTTATCGACCATCCGAGGATGGGGGTAAACGGGTATTCGGGGTATTTCAGTTCTATCGGTTGAGGCGGCATGATTTATTTTTTTGTGATTTTTCCGGTCTTCCCGTCAATCGAAATTTCCGTTTCGGGTATGTCGATTTCCGTTAGCCGCTTGATCTCTTTTATACACGCGCCCGTGGGGTCCAAGTACGGCCTGCGCTCGCCGCGCTCGCCCTGCTGTATCGCGGAAATTATTTCGCCGTCGATGAAATCGCCTTTTCGGTCGGTGCGTATCTTTACGATAGGCGCGTAGCCGCTCTCCCCGGAGATGTTTACGCTCGTGTTCGTCGCGAAGTTACCGAGGCTGTAGGCAATGAATTTTCCCTTGTAGAGGTCTATCGCTCTGGGGACATGGGGGCCGTGGCCGATAACCATGTCGGCACCGCAGTCTATCGCCAAACGCGCGAACGCGTAGGGGTTGCCGCGATCCTCGCCCACAAACTGCTCCGGCTTACGGGTTACGCGCGAGTGCCTCGATCCCTCCGCGCCTATGTGCATACTGACTATCAGAATGTCGCATTCTTTTCTCACTTCGGCAATCAACTCCTTGGCTCTGTGCTGATCTTTGAAATTCACCGTACCTATATTCGGCGCGAACGCCGCGAACCCGTAGCGAATCCCGTCCCGCTCAAGAACGTAGCTCTCCGCCGTTCCCTCAAAACCGGCAAACCCCAAACCGACGGATTTCAGAGCCCTCGTTGTGCCGGCGCGCCCGACGTCCCCAAAGTCGCCGGAGTGGTTGTTGGCCACGGACATCAGGTCGAATCCGGCGTCCGCGAGATGCTTCGCGTAGCGTTCCGGCGACCTGAAAGTATAGCACACGTTGGGATTGGCGCACCGCTTACCTACTCCCCCGGAATCAAGCAATACCCCCTCCAAGTTGCCTACCGTAATATCGGCGCCGCGCAACACCTCGGCCACGCGCTCAAAGGTGAGCGCGCCGTCCTGCGGGGGGAGAACCGGGGCGCTCGCCGGATAGTTGAGACCCATCATTATGTCGCCCACGGCGGCGAACGTTAACGTGTCTTTGGGCGCGGCAACGGACATTACCGTAGCGGTAAGCGCGATTAACGCCGATAGCTGTTTTTGACGTTTACGCGATTTCATGCCCCTACCTCGTAATTATCCGCGCCATAATGACCCCCTCAATTCCCCGGATCTTATCCAACGCCCCATCCGGTATTCCCCCGTCTACGTCTATTATGTTGTACGCCAGCTCCCCCTTGTGTTTGTTCAGCATGTCGGCGATGTTTATTTTTTCCGCCGCGAGTACGCCGGTGATTTGGCCTACCATATTCGGAATGTTTTTGTTGGCTATTACTATGCGCGCCTTGGAGCGGAAGTCTAATTCGCAGTCCGGGAAGTTCACCGAGTTCTTTATGTTGCCGCCTTCAAGGAAACCGCGGGTTTGGAGCACGGCCATCACGGCGCAGTTGTCCTCGGCCTCCGGCGTGGAGGCGCCGAGGTGCGGGAAGGCTATTACCTTGTCCAACTTGAGCAGGTCTTCCGTGGGGAAGTCGGTCACGTAGGCGTCTAACGTGCCGTCGGCCAGCGCGGCGGTCAAGTCGGCGTTGTTGACTAAGTCGCCGCGGGCGAAGTTCAGCAGGCGGGCGCCCCGCTTCATCGTGGCGAAGCGCTCCTTGTTGAACATGCCCTTCGTCTTGTCGGTAAGCGGCACGTGTACGGTTATGTAGTCGCTCTCGGCGATAAGCGCCTCCTGGCTCTTAGCCTGTTTGACGTTTTGGGAGAGGCGCCACGCGGCGTCCACGGAAATAAACGGGTCGTAGCCGGTAACCTCCATTCCGAGCGCGGTAGCGTCGTTTGCCACCATCACGCCTATGGCGCCCAAACCTATCACGCCGAGGCGCTTGCCCTTTATTTCGGGGCCGGCGAACTCGCTCTTGCCCTTTTCCACAAGCTTGCCGACCTCGTCGCCCTTGCCTATTAGCGTTTTGGCCCACTCTATGCCGGGGACAAGGCGGCGGGAGGAGAGCAACAGTCCGGCGAGAACGAGCTCTTTCACGCCGTTGGCGTTCGCGCCTGGGGTGTTGAAGACCACTATTCCTTTGGCCGTGTACTTGTCGACGGGTATGTTGTTGACACCGGCTCCGGCGCGGGCTACCGACTTAACGGACGCGGGAATTTCCATCTCGTGCATGGCGAAGCTACGCAAGACCACGGCGTCGGGGTTGACGATTTCCGAGGCGATTTCGTAGGAATCGCGCGGGAAGAGGTCCAAGCCTATGGGGCTTATTTTGTTTAGCGTTTGTATTTTATACATTGCGTCGATCCTTTCAAATTAATTAAGAGATAAAATCAACAAATAGTCGCGCAGCGACGACACTTTATTAACCGTAGGTTTTAACCTACGGTACCGATAACCTCCACTATGTCAAAAAGTCCCGCTAGGGACGACACTTTTTTATCTATTCTACAAACTAACTGTTTTTGCTCTCAAAATCTTTCATAAACGCTACTAGCTTTTTGACCCCGTCTACGGGCATGGCGTTGTAGATGCTGGCTCGCATTCCTCCTACGGAGCGGTGGCCTTTTAGGTTTATGAAATTCGCGGCGGTGGCCTGCTTTATGAACGCGCCGTTTAATTCCTCGGACGGGAGGACGAACGGGATGTTCATTAGCGAGCGGTACTTGGGCTCTACGGTGCCTTTGAAGAGTTTTGAGTTGTCTAAGAAGTCGTAGAGCATACCCGCTTTCTCCTCGTTTATCTTCTGCATGGCCGCCACGCCGCCCAATTTCTTCAGCCACTCGAAGACCAACTTCGATATGTATAGCGGGTAGCAGGGGGGCGTGTTGTACATAGACGCGTTTTCGGCGTGAATCTTGTAGCCGAGCATCGTGGGGGTAATAGGCAACTCATGCCCGAGCAGGTCTTCGCGGATTATCGCCACCGTTACCCCGGCGGGGCCGATGTTCTTCTGCGCTCCGGCGTAGATTAGGCCGAACTTCGACACGTCGTAACGCTCCGAAAGGATATTGGAGGACATGTCGGCCACGAGCGGCACGCTTCCGGTGTCCGGCAGTTCGCGGTAGCGCGTGCCGAATATGGTGTTGTTCGTGGTGATGTGGGCGTAAGAGGCCTCCTGATCGAACATATCTTTCGACAGCGTCGGGATGTAGGTGAAGTTCTTGTCTTCGGACGTGGCCACGACCTTAACGGTACCGTACTTCTTCGCCTCGCTTATGGCCTTCTTGGACCACGTGCCCGTGTTGACGTAGTCGGCCTTCTTGGCGGGGTTCCTCGCTATGAGGTTGAGCGGAACCATGGCGAATTGCGTTGAGGCGCCGCCCTGCAAAAAGAGTACCTTGTAGTTGGCCGGAATCTCCATAAGTTCGCGCAGCAAGGACTCGGCGTCTTTTGCTATGGCGTCGAACGCGGCGGAGCGGTGGCTCATCTCCATCACCGACGTTCCCGTGTTACCGTAGTCAAGCATCTCCGCCGCCGCTGTCTTGAGGGCCTCCTCAGGCAACATGGACGGCCCGGCCGAAAAATTGAAAACGCGAGCCATAAAACCCACCCCCTTACTGTGAATAGTTGATAAAAATATATGCGTTATCACCCGTTTTTGAATCTACAAATATATATCATGGTACGGCGTTAACGCAAAATTTTTTATTTTATATGTATTTTGTTTCGGGAGAGATTATATTACGGTACGCGGAGGCACATAAATATGCGATTTCGTCCATGTATAGACATCCACGGCGGCAAGGTCAAGCAAATAGTAGGGGGGACGCTGTCGGACGACCGCGTCGACGGGTCCTTGGTGACCAACTTTGAGACCGACCTGTCTCCCGCCCACTTCGCGTCCCTGTACAAAAAAGAGAATTTGCGCGGCGGGCACGTTATAATGCTGGGGCCGGGCAACGAAAACGCCGCGGTAAACGCCCTCTCCGCGTGGGTAGGCGGTATGCACGCCGGCGGCGGGATTAACCCTCAAAACGCGGCGCGCTTCTTAGACGCCGGCGCGTCGCACGTCGTCGTTACATCGTATGTTTTTCGCGACGGGGCGATACGGTGGGAGAGGTTGGACGAGTTACTGACCGTAGTCCCCAAAGAACGCTTGGTCTTGGACCTGAGCTGCCGGATATCAAACGGCGATTACGTAATAGTCACGGACAGATGGCAAAAATTGACAAAAGAGAAATTGTCTCAACAATTGTTGGATCGTTTATCAACATACTGCGATGAGTTCTTAATCCACGCCGCCGACGTTGAGGGTTTAAAACGGGGCGTCGACCGAACGTTGATAAAACTATTGGCCGACATCGCCCCCATCCCCACGGTCTACGCCGGAGGCGTGCGGAACTTAGAAGACATGGACACCATAGACCGCGTGGGCGACGGCCGAATAGACGCGACCGTAGGAAGCAGCTTAGACATCTTCGGCGGCCGATTGCCGTTCAAAGACGTAGTAGCGTGGCACAACGCCAAAAACGCGGGCGAACGCCTATAAAACCGCCCCGCCGCCTCCTCTCCCCTCGCTTTATCGCGCGATTTTTATTTTTTTCTACCCACTTAGGGCGATTTTTAATTATATTTATTTAGTTATATCCAAATTAACGGCGCGTGCCAAGCGTATTGAAGATATAACAATATCCGCCGTTTCACCACTGTTAAAGGAGCGTATGTATGAAACGTTTTACCGCGTTTGCCTCGTTTTTTGCGTTGACCGTCGGCCTATCCGCGATATCCGTCGCGGCGGAGACGCCGGTAGAGCGATACGGACGGCTTGCCGTCATCGGCAATAAGATCGTGAGCGAGAAAACCGAAAATCCGGTTCAGCTTCGGGGGATGAGTTACTTTTGGAGCATGGCCGGGGAGTCGCAAAACTACTACAACGCCAACGTGGTGGGGTGGCTTGCCGACGATTGGAAAGCCAACCTCGTGAGGGCCGCCATGGGCGTTGACGAGTATTGGGGCGAGAATAGTAGCGGCTACTTAGCCGGCAACAAATCCGGCAATAAGGGAAACGACGAACGCGTTGACGACGTAGTAAACGCCGCCATCAACAAAGGAATTTACGCAATAATAGACTGGCATTCGCATACCGCCCATACTAAGACCGATGACGCGGCGGCGTTTTTCAAGAAAATGGCGCAAAAATATAAAGATTATCCCAACGTCATATATGAAATCTACAACGAGCCTACCGTCGGATGCGGTAACGCAACCGTGGGGACGACGGCATGGAATACCATAAGCCCCTATTTGCAAGCGGTAACGGACTCAATAAGGAAAGTAGACCCAAATAATCTCATAATTCTCGGTACCCCTTGTTACAGCCAACGTGTTGATATTGCCGCTAACACTCCGATAAGAGGCAACAATCTGCTTTACGCGTTACATTTTTACTCAAACGATCCGAATCATCAGGCAACGCTCAGAAGTACCGCCCAAACGGCGATTGACAGAGGCCAAGCGATATTCGTCTCGGAATTCGGTACGTGCAATTCCAACGGCGGAACACAATGCGTACCCGGAACCAGCGGTGATAACTGCCCCAAACAAAACGACAATAGCCACAACGCGGCGGAGACCGATATCTGGCTTGATTTTCTTGATCAACGCACAGTCAGCTGGGCAAATTGGTCGATAAGCACAAAGGACGAAGCCGCCTCCGCGATAAAGTCCGGCGCGAGTACTTCCGGTAACTGGACGGACGCCAACCTCACCCCGTCCGGCGCTTACATCCGCAGTAAACTGATTGCCGCGTACAACCGCGAAGAGGAGCAATGGAACACCGCCGTCCTTGCCGAGGACCGCGCGCTTCCCGGCGCCCAAACGGCGACCGAATCCGCCGTATCCCCCGTCAACGCCCAACCAAACCGTTTCTCCGTGGGGCCCATCCCTACAAGCCTAACCGGTAGCGGCGTCAATTTCTTTTGGCAGGGTAAGGCCGTTACCGGCGGCTCGCTTCTGATTTACGACGCGGTAGGCAACGGCGTAAAGAGCGTCGACATAAAAGACGCCTCCGCAAACGGCCAATCGAGGCGCGTAATAGGTTCCTGGAACTTGACGGACGCAAAGGGTCGTCGGGTTACCGCGGGTAGCTACCTTGTTAGAGGTAAATTGCTTAAGCAAGACGGAAGCGTAGTACCGGTATCGTCGATAGTGGTTGTCGGTAAATAAAAACAAAATTTTCAAACAGAAAGGGGCACATATTTATGCGCCTGAAATCTTTTGTGGCAATCTGCGGTATGCTAACCCTTGCCGTCGGCGCTTACAACTGCGGGGGCGGCGGAGGGGGCGGCGGCAAACTCAAAGAGGTCGTTGAGGAAACCCACCCCAACGGGGCCAAGAAGAAGGTCAGCTACTACGGTAGCGGCAACAGCCTTGCCCGCACCACCTTCTTCTTTGACGACGGCAAGACGCAATCCGACCAGTTCTTCAAGAACGGCCAGCCGGACAGCACGCGAATTATATACAACAAGGACGGGGGCACCGTCAAGCTCTCCACCTTCGCGGACGGCAAACCGCACGGACCGGAGAAGGAGTGGTACCCCAACGGCAATCTAAAGAGCGAGGCAGTGTACGCCGACGGCGCACCGGTAGGGGCGGTCAAGTCTTACTATGAGGACGGCGTGATAGCCTCGGAGGTCAACTACAAGGACGGCAAAAAAGACGGCGAGGAGATCCTGTACTACAACGACGGCAAAAAGAAGCGCGTGAGGACCTACGCGGCCGGCGACCAAGAGGGGCCGGAGATCGAGTATTACGAAAACGGCGCAATCAAAAAGGAGCAACAGTTCTCCAAAAACGCGCTCAACGGCCCGTTCAAGACCTACCACAAAGATCCTAAGGGTCAGGGAAAGGTCGAGGAGTCGGGCGCCTACGTCAACGGCAAGTATGAGGGCGAAAGGTTTCAGTACGACAAAAACGGAAAGAAGACCTCAAAAGCGGTGTACAAAGATGGGGTCATGGAATTCGGCGAACGGTATTAATATTTGAAAGCGTGAATCGAGGCTAAGCCGATGACAGTCATTGCGAGTGAAGCGAAGCAATCTCGAAAATCTTGCTTAATTATATGAGATTGCTTCATTTCTCGCAACAACACGGTCAAAATTCTAATCCCCTATAATTTTAACCAACACCCGCTTTTCACGCCGACCGTCGAACTCACCGTAAAATATCTGCTCCCAAGGGCCAAAGTCGAGCTTTCCGCCCGTTACGGCAATCACGACCTCGCGACCCATGATTTGGCGCTTCAGGTGAGCGTCGCCGTTGTCCTCCATGCCGTTGTGACGGTAGCGGTCTACCGGCTCGTGGGGGGCAAGGTTCTCAAGCCAGTCGTCGAAATCTTTAAGTAGCCCCCGCTCGTCGTCGTTGAT
>LIUJ01000186.1:0-1604 GCA_001462255.1 Fibrobacteria bacterium GUT77
CATCGTGGAGGAGATTCTCCGCCGAGAGGAGAGCGCCTCCACGTTCATCGGGCAGGGTGTGGCGCTACCCCACGCTCGCGGTTGCCCCATAAAGGAGGAGTTCGCCATCATCGTGGGGAGGAGCGTGGCCGGAATCAACTACGACGCGGCCCGCAACGCTTCGGCGCACATCCTCGTGTTGCTCGTCTCGCGCGAGGACGCCGACAACGCCCGCCAGATAGAAATCCTCTCAGAGATTGCCGCGTTCTTCAAGTCGGAGGTAGTGCGCGAAAACATTTTGTCGCAAGACACGGTGGCCGACCTGCGGGTGCTTAGCGCCGCCGTAAAAAAGGGGCTGACCGAGAGGCGCCGCCACCGCCGCACCCCAGCTAAGCTTGCCGGCTCGCCGGTACTCGGCGCCGCGGGCCAGCTCGCTCAAAACCTAAAGGCGCGCGCCGTCATAGTCTTTGCCGACGTCGTCAAGGACAACGACTTTTTAGACCAACTCGGCGACAAGCACAAACTCATCATCGTAACCAACAACAAGACGCGGTTCGACCTCGCCAAGGACAAGCGCGTGCTCGGCTTGGTGCAGGCCCCGCCCATACCGGTTTCCAGAACGGGACAACTCAAAATCGGCATACTCCTCGCCTTGTCGAGGGGATTCATCTGCAAGGAAGACAATGTGGTATGCGTTTCAGGCGGCAGCAACGGGTCGGCTTTCGACACGATAGTCTGCGTTGACATCGCCAAGGAGTACGAATTTTTCTTCCTTACGGCGCAAAACCTGTTGCCGCCCGACATTAAACCCGAAGTATTTGAGCGGGTTATAGGCCTCGCCGGAGAAATATCCGTGGAGGGCAGGGAGGGCAAGGCCGTGGGCACGATATTCGTTATAGGCGACACAAACTCCGTAAACGCCAATGTCCGCCAGCTGATAATAAACCCATTTCGCGGCTACAGCGAGGCGGAGCGGAACGTTTTAGACCCCGGACTCGTCGAAACTATAAAGGAGTTTTCGGCGATAGACGGCGCGTTCATAATAACCGGCGACGGCGTGATTCTGTCGGCCGGCAGCTACCTGCGCCCGCAGCCTATGGAAGTATCGGACGCCCTGCCCGGCGGCTTCGGGACGAGGCACGCGGCGGCGGCGGGGATAACAAACTGCACGCACGCTTTGGCGATAACGATTTCGGAATCGACGGGAATGGTGAACGTCTTCAAAAACGGGGCGATAATGCTGTCGCTGTCAAAGCCGGTCGTTCATGAAAAAGAGACCATTAAGCATTTGGGGTAGAAGAACGCCGTTGCGGTGTGTTTTTTGATTAAAAAAAGCATTTTTTCTTGCGCTTTTGCTATCCGTATATTATACTTATATAAATGGGCTGATATTGTGGTGGAACATCCGCCAAAACTGTTCACAATACCCTACAATGCCCCGAATATCGTAGGGATTTGGGTAGCGGGTTTTCCGTCTATCTGTCTAATTTAAACGATTGTTTAATTTAGACTGTTATTCTTCGAGATTGCTTCGTCGCTTTGCTCCTCGCAATGACGTCATTGCGAGCGTAGCGAAGCAATCTCGATGAGTCAAAAAACAATCGATTAATTTGTACGATAACGGG
>LIUJ01000186.1:1831-4272 GCA_001462255.1 Fibrobacteria bacterium GUT77
TACGGGAACGGGTTATACGTTGTCTAATTTAAACGATCCTTTTTTATAGACATTTAAGTTACGCCCAAACCCCTCTCTATTCAATCCATTCGCGTTCAATACTCCCGCAGTCGTTGTCTAAATTAAAGGATCCTTTAATTTAGACAGTTGTTCGTCAATTACCCAAAATTAAGGAGGTCGTATGAAAAAAGTCTTGGCTTTTGCGGCGGCGTCGCTGCTCCTCGCCTTGTTCTCTTGCGGAGACACGGGAACCAATGTAAGCGGCGGCGGTGGAAACAGCGGCGGCGGGGGCGGCAAATATTCGCTTACGGTTTACGTGTCTCCGGCGGGTGCCGGCACGGTGAGTCCGGCATCGGCAAGCTATGATCCGGGAACACAAGCGACGGTAACAGCCATACCCGCAAGCGGTTACACTTTCAGTCGCTGGAGCGGCGCGTCGACCTCTACGAATTACCAAATTACCGTTACCATGAACGGCGACAAAACGCTGACGGCGATGTTCGAGAAGCTACCGGCAAGCGCCGTTATAATAACGCTCACGTCGTGGGAAACGAGAGCAACGGATTTATTGGACTCCAAGTTGGATCCGAGAATTCACTTTGAGGTAATGTCCTATCAAAGCGGTGTGCAGGTTTCCAAAAACGCAACGAGCTATTTGTTGGACGCCGAAAACATAGGTCAATACTGGAGCGGTTACGCGAGAAGCGGAGCAATAGCGTTTACCGGTTCCGCCGACGAAGTCCGTATCTACGCCGTAGTAAAGGAGAAAGACCCGGCTGTCACCGACGATATTTCCCCGGGGAACGGGGTGAGGTTTTCCCTGCCGATATCCGCCGGTGTGACAGGTAGCTATACCATGGGTACAAGCGCAAGCAACGAGTCGAGGGTAACTTTTGATTACGAGTTTGTGAAGTAATGAGAAATCACGGATAATAGCGCGAATCAACGCTAACGAAAGAATACGGAGACAGTTTCAAATTTTGTGTAAACTTTAAATTTAATTTGGCGTATTTCGAGATTGCCTTCGGCGCGATAAACACGGTGCCTTCATCTCGATGGTCAAGCCGTATAAAATCGGTTTACACAGATTCTGAAACTGTCTCCTTTTTTAAGTATTTTAAGTATTTTTGATTTTTTATTTGATTTTATATTATATTACAGTTGTCTACCACATTGGTATTTCCTCCCATAAGCGCCGTCCGTATCGCGGGCGGTCGCTGTGTTTGTTATTGCTTAATTAACGTTAAAATCAACCGGCTTCAACAATCTCAGCCGACGTCAACCCAAAAAGGAGAGATGCCACGCCATGCGCGACGTCTACTACGAGGAGGAGCTCCGCTACCTCAAGGAGGAAGGGGCGCGGTTCGCCAAAAAATACCCGCAACGCGCGGGGTACTTGAATCTTGAGTCGGCGCGTGACAGGGACCCCAAGGTCGAGGCGCTCTTTGAGGGTTTTGCCTTCATCTCCGCCGGAATCCGGGAGCGTATAGACGAGGCCTTGCCGAGCCTCGCGGCGGGAATTACCGAACTTGTTTGGCCGCAGTTTCTCCACCCTATTCCGGCGACCTGCGTCGTGGAATTTACGCCGCGGACGGGAACGCTCCAAGGGGGATGTACGCTACGCAGGGGAACGCCGCTCTTTGCCGACCCCGACCCGACAACCGGCGTGAGCTGCCAATTCGCCACCACGCGCAATGTGCGGGTTATCCCCATTAGCGTAGCGGGGGTGCAAACGACCGTTAGTGACAACGGCAAAGAGACGCTGACCGTAACTTTCAAACTCGAAAAGGGGGTACGCCCGGAGGCGCTCGACCTCTCGCCTGTCAGGATCTTTATTAATGATGAACTACCCGCCGCGTTGCATATACGGAAAATGTTCCTCCGCCACGCCGAGGAGGTTGTGTTGACGGACGACGCCGGGCACGCCAAGACGCTACCCCCGCAAGACGTCTTCTCGGAGGGGGGATTCGGGGAGGACGACGCACTCTTTCCCGAACCGCAACGGGCGGGACGGGCGCTTGGAATCATACGCGACTACTTTGCGTTTCCGGAGCGGTTCATGTTCATAGACCTACGCGGTTTGGACGCTTTTGCCCGTCACGACGCCGGCGGCGCGGCCTCCGTCATATCGTTGCGAATACGTTTTAATAAAAAATTCTCGGCTAAAGTGTCTCTTTCGCGAGAGACGTTTAGGCTCCACTGCGTCCCGGCGGTAAACGTGTTCCGGCGCGACGCGGAACCGATTCTCGTGGACGGCAAAAGGTACGAATACGACCTCGTTCCCGACGCCGGGCGGCCGGAGTGCTTCGCCGTACACAGCGTCGTTTCGGTTATGGGTATCGACTGCGCGACGGGTGAGCGGCGTAACTATGATAGATACGGCAAGATCTCTTCGACCCCGCTCATTTCGACTCCGCTCATTTCGACTCCGGTCATTTCGA
>LIUJ01000187.1 GCA_001462255.1 Fibrobacteria bacterium GUT77
GGCACCTCTCCGAAAACGATACAATTTCTTAATATAATATTTGGACAAGCCGATTGCAAAAAATTTATTTCTAAACCGCCGGTTGTGATTTATGGCTACTATAATATATATTGTATTAAATTTGACTTTAAAAACATAACCGACCCAATCCAAAAGGCAGGAAATTTAATGACAAAAACAGCGATGGTCTCCGGCGTAACCGGTCAAGACGGCGGCTACTTAGCCAAATTTCTACTCGAAAAAGGTTACCGAGTCTTCGGCCTCTACCGCCGAGGCTCTACCGATACCTTCTCCAAACTTAGGGAGCACGGTATCTTGGACCGGATAGAAATGCTCGACTTCGACTTGCTTGAGTTCTCCAACATCTGCCGTCTCTTCAAGCGCTACGCGCCGGACGAGTTCTACAACCTCGCCGCTCAAAGCTTCGTCGCAGCCTCGTGGGAGGAGCCGATCTACACCACTCAGGCCGACGGCATGGGGGTGCTCTACATCCTTGAGGCGATACGCGAGTTCTCGCCCAAAACGCGCCTCTACCAAGCCTCCACGTCGGAGATGTTCGGCAAGGTTCAGGAGACGCCGCAGACGGAGAGCACGCCATTCTACCCGCGCTCCCCGTACGGCATATCCAAGCTAATGGCGCACTGGGCCTGCGTGAACTACAGCGAGAGCTTCGGCGTCTTCGCCTCCTCCGGGATACTCTTCAACCACGAGAGTCCTATGCGCGGCAAGGAGTTCGTCACCAGAAAAATAACGTCGCACTTCGCGAGGCTCTTCACCGGTCAGACGGAGGAACCGCTTGAACTTGGCAACATGAACGCGATGCGCGACTGGGGTTTCTCCGGCGATTATGTGGAGATGATGTGGAAAATACTCCAACAAGACAAACCGGACACCTACGTCATAGCCACCGGGGAAACGCATACCATAAAAGAGTTCGTTGAAGAAGTCAGCAAACGTTGCGGTTTCGAACTGCGCTGGGAGGGGAGCGGAGTAAACGAGATCGGCGTTAATACAAAAACGGGGAAGACCATCGTAAAAGTCAACCCGAAATTCTACCGTCCGGCGGAGGTGGATATGCTGATCGGTAACCCGGAAAAAGCGCGGAGGGAACTGTCGTGGAAGGTTAAGGTTACATTCAAGGAATTATGCGCTATGATGATTGACGCGGATATAGAGCGGGCGAAGAAGGGTACGTTGTGATGTCGGCTGGAGCGACCGCAATAACCAAATAACCGCCCCTACGACCTCACAAACGGCAGGCGACGAGGGCGGTTTGATTGTAAATGTAGGCGATAGTAATTGGGACAATGTCTAAAAAAGGTTAAAAAACATTTGACATTATCTAAAAAAAATATTATATTATTAGCGTAACATCCCACCGTCCTTTATGTGGCGGTGCCCCCGGGATGCCTGAGCGCCCGGGACATTTTGTTGTTATCCCACCGTCCTTTATGTGGCGGTGCCCCCGGGATGCCTTGAGCGCCCGGGTTTTTTTATCTATATGGATATGACTTATGACTAGGGTATCAGCGTTTATTGACGGATTTAATCTTTATCACTCAATTAATAATGATAGGTTTAGCCGATACAAGTGGCTTAACTTTCGTAAGCTTATAGAGTTATTTTTGCGAACGAGCGACACAATATCTGACATTTATTACTTTACGGCGCTTGCAAACTGGAATAGAGATAAGGTTGAGCGGCATAAACTTTTTATTCGAGTATTGAAGTTTTTAGGCATAAAAATAGTTTACGGTCAATTCAAAAAAGACTCTAAACCTTGCGAAAAGTGCGGTAATCCTCATAGAACACATACTGAAAAGGAAACGGACGTTAATATTGCGGTAACGTTGTTTGAACATGCGATATTAAATTCTTATGATCGCGCGATAATATTATCCGGTGATAGCGATCAAATACCAATAATAAGAACCCTTAAAAAACATTATAAACATAAGGAAATAGGTATCCTTACCCCTCCGGGTAGCCACACAAAAGCTCTTATAGCGGTAGCAGATTTTCATCACAAAATAGATGAAAAACATCTGTCGGCTTCCCGTCTTCCCGACGAAGTAGTACTTGCAAAAGGGACCGTTATTAAATGTCCGGACTCGTGGAAGTGATTATATTTTAATCGTTAACGTCTCATAGAAATTGTTTTTTAATGATGGCGGTCTTAATCTCCGTGTAACCTCCATTGGTCGACGGAAAGCTGTTGAGATCGTCTCATGGTTTTATTTCGGGTATTGACTTTTAGGGTGGTCGTATATTATTTTTAAATATTATGTCAAATGATTCATCAAAAAAAATATCCGTCCTGACCCTGACCTCCGTCTACCCGCGCTTCCACGAAGACACGGAGGTACCGTGGTTGCGGATGTCCCTGCGCAAACTCAAAGAGCGCGGGTGCGGCGTAACCGTCGCCGCCCCGTCGTACCGAGGCCTCAAAAACCACTCTATCGACGATATACCCGTCTACCGCTATAGATACGCGCCGGCGGGGCTGGAGTTTTTAACCCACGAAGAGGGCGCCCCCTCCAAAATAGCGCGGAACCCGTTTTTGCAACTCTTAGCCATCCCTTACGTCATTTCCGGCTCGCTGAAAACGCTCTTTCTTTGCCTAAAACTGAAACCGTCGGTCATACACGTCCACTGGCCGTTCCCGCACGCGTTCATGGCCTACTTCGCCGCCTTCTTCCGTAAAACCCCCGTCGTCCTCAACTTCCACGGCGCGGAACTCCTGCTCGCCAAAAAGAAACGCTGGATAAAACCATTACTGCGTTTCTTCATCAAACACGCAAACGCCGTCTTCGCAAACAGTTCATTCACCGCAATGGTCATTACCGATATTTATAAACGAGACGTCGAAATCTCCCCCTACGGAACAACTTTCGACACCGCTCGCGCCGCACGCGATAATCACGACGACGACGCAAATCCTCCCCACAAAAAATTTCGCGTCCTATTCGTCGGCCGCCACATCGAAAGAAAGGGCATAGAATACCTAATAAAAGCCGCGGCCACGCTCGACCCGAACATATATCAAATACGAATAGTCGGCCAAGGCGACCTTACGGAAAAACTGAAAGCGCAGGCCGCGAAAGAAGCGCCCGAACAAGTGGTATTTTTAGGAAAAATTTCCAATGAAGATTTGGAGAAAGAGTATCAACAAGCCGGCGCTTTCATCCTCCCCGCCATAGTAGACTCAAGGGGCGACACGGAAGGTTTGGGCGTAGTATTGATAGAAGCCGCGGAATACGGCATCCCTATAATAGCAAGCGCCGTCGGCGGGATAGTAGACGTAATCATCAACGACAAAACCGGCCTATTAGTCAAAGAAAAATCCCCAACGGAACTGGCTAACGCCATAAAACGTTTACATGACGACCCAACCCTGTCAAAAACGCTCGCCGAAAACTGTAAATCGCACGTAAACGAATTCTTTTCATGGGATAGAATTACCGAGAAACAGATAACGATATACAAAAACATTTAAATGTTGATTTTTTGTGTTGGAACATATTATATTATAGTAATCTGTGCCGTAGTATCATAAAAACCAACCGGGAGATTGCGAAATGCAAACAACAATAGTTAAGTGCGGTAACAATCGGGAAATAGTAATTCCCGAAGTATTCCTTAAGAACATACAGATTGCGGAAAACGATTCTGTTGATGTAATTCTGGAAAAAGAGAAGATTATCATTAAAAAAGGTTTTACAATACAACATAGAACAACAAAAGAACGCCTTTCAGCGTTTTATGGGCGCGATATCAATGAAGATTATGTATATCAAACGGAATTTGATTGGGGCGCGAATATCGGAAAAGAAATATGGTGAGACAAGGCGACATAATTTGGTTGGATTTTAATCCACAAGCCGGACATGAGCAAAAAGGCAGACGTCCGGCGTTGGTGGTAAGCAATGACACATTTAATAAATTTTCAAATTTGGCGATTGTTTGTCCAATAACCAATACAAACAAAAAACATCCATTTCACGTAAAATTAGATGGCAGGACGAAGATAACCGGCGTTATTCTATCTGACCAAGCAAGAACGTTAGATATTAACGCGCGTAATTATGAATATATCGAAACAATTCCTGAAGATATCGTAATAGAGGTTATAGATATTATTAGCGGTTTTATCGAAAGAGAACTGTAACGATGCGCATACTCCGCCCATCCGCCTACCTATCCACCCTAAGCGGCTTAATCCGCAACGTTTGGGCGCGGAATCCCGTCTTCCCGTTCTACGCGTCGTTCAAACTAACCTCAAAATGCCACTTCGGCTGCCCGTTCTGCAACGTCAAAAAAGACCCCGTCCCCGACCTCTCCACCGCCGACGTCAAAGCCATCCTGCGAAACCTCTCACGCTCATCCGTATTAATGACAAGCTTTGAGGGAGGGGAACCGTTATTGCGCAAAGACATTGAGGAACTGCTTATCTACGCCCGCCGTCGCTGTAATTTCTACCTGCTGTTCACAACGAGCGAAAAAAACATACTCTCATATCCGATAGACCGCTATTCGCAATATATTGATTTTTTGCACGTATCAATCGACGAGGGTCATAATAACTTAGAACTATTCGACTCTATCGGCGAACTCTCAAAACTGCCGCTCGGACTCTCCGTGCAAACCGTAGTCACCCCCGACACC
>LIUJ01000188.1:0-183 GCA_001462255.1 Fibrobacteria bacterium GUT77
CATAACGGCGTTGTTTATAAACATGAACGTATAGGCATTGCTAAAAGATAGATTATAATATCAATAAACATTTTTGATTGGATCCTGACAATTCATTAGAACCCGATAAATCCAGCCTCTTCCCAAAAAATCACATAAAATTGACTTTCTCCATACCCGTCTATTATTTTAATTGATACGGTG
>LIUJ01000188.1:490-4976 GCA_001462255.1 Fibrobacteria bacterium GUT77
CCGCGTGGCGAAGTTTTTGATAGGGACGATCCTCGATTGCAAGGTGGTCTCCCTCACGCCCACCGTCCGCGAGCGCACAAAATACGACGAAGACGACGGAAGACTCACCCTCTTCCGCATGGACTTCGCCGCGACGATAAGAAACGAGGCCGGCGAGGAGGAGGCCAAGCGACAGTTGCTCCAAACCGCGAGATATCTGAAATATGACGTCAAATTGCCAACGCCGCAAATCGCTGAAATTACAAAATTAGCCGAAGCGGAAATAGATAGGCTGTAAGACATTACCGCTGTTAGGTCGGTGTGACGGTCAGCATCCCATCAAACTCCGCCTCGTCCATCACCTTGACCCCAAGCGACAGCGCCTTATCGAGCTTTGAACCGGGATCCGAGCCGGCCAACACGTAGTCCGTTTTCTTGCTTACGCTCGACGATACTTTGCCGCCGCCGCGTAGGATGATTTCCGACGCTTCCTCTCGCGTGTGACGTTCCAACGTTCCGGTTAGCACAAAAGTTTTTCCCGCGAAAACGCCGGACGGCATACCGCCTTTCCCTTTATTACCCTTCATGTTCAAACCGGCCGCCCTTAGCCTCTCCACCATATCAGTGTTTTCCGGCCTGTCAAAAAACAATCTGATGCTTTGCGCCGTCAACAGCCCCACGCCCTCTATCAATTCCAACTCCCCTATTTCCATCTTGTAGAATTCCGATATATCCTCGACCGCGCCCGCCAAATCCCGCGCCGACGAATCGCCTACCATCCTTATTCCCAAACCGAAAATCAATTTGTCCAACGGACGGTTTTTTGACATTTCAAGCGCCGCGACGATGTTGGCGGCGGATTTTTCCGCGAAACGCTCCAACGTAAGCAGACTCTCTGCCGTCAACCCGTACAAATCCGCCGCGTCCTTAACCATTCCGGCGTCCAACAGCTGCTTAACGACCGCCGAACCCATTCCCCGCACGTCCATAGCCGCGCGCGAAACAAAATGCTCTATAGACGCGGCTAATTGCGCGCCGCAGGAACGGTTCAGGCAACGCAACGCCACCTCGCCGTCGAGCCTCGCGAGCAATGACCCGCACGACGGGCACACCGTCGGCGGCGCGTAAGGCACACTGTCGGCCGACCGCTCCTCAACGCGAACCCGTATGACCTTAGGAATAATCTCGCCGCTCTTCTCCACCTCCACCGTGTCGCCGAGCCTAAGCCCCAACCGCTCGATCTCGTCGTAGTTGTGAAGCGACGCGTTTCTCACCGTCGTTCCCCCCAAGAGCACCGGACGCAACCGCGCCACGGGCGTGACTATTCCCGTGCGCCCCACCGACCAATCGACGTCTTCCACCGTCGTCGTAGCCCTCTCAGGCGCGTACTTGTAGGCTATCACCCAACGCGGAGACTTCGCCGTAACCCCCAAGCGCCCCTGTTGCTCAAACGAATCGACCTTTATTACCACGCCGTCAACCGGGAACGGCAACGTATGGCGCTTGTTCTCCCACTCGCCGCAAAACGACATAATCGCGTCAACGCCCGAAAGCAATTCGGAATGCTCCACGACCGGAAATCCAATCTCGGCAAGAAATTTCGCGTTGTCATACAAACTGACCGACCTGCTAGTGTCGGATGATAACAAAAAGTACGCGGCAAAACTGAGCTTCCGCCGCGCCGCCTCCGCCGGATCCAACAGTTTTAGCGTCCCTGACACCGTGTTACGCGGGTTTTGCATAGGCCTCTCCCCCGCTTCAACGAGGCCGTCATTCAGCGCCGAGAAATCGCTAAACGTCATAAAAACCTCACCGCGTACCTCCATCGGCTCTTTGTGCGGAATAACGAGAGGAATTGATTTTATCGTGCGAACGTTAGCCGTAACGTCGTCGCCGACAATTCCGTCGCCGCGGGTCACCGCCCTGACAAAACGGCCGCCTTCGTATAGAAGCGAACACGCCGCCCCGTCTACCTTCAACTCGCCTATGAACTTGATATCCTCTCCGTCGGCGTCTCCGGCAAGCGCCTTTTCAACGCGGCCCACCCATTCGGAAACTTCCGACGCGGAATACGTGTTGTCTATGCTCATCATGGGAACGGCGTGCCTGACTTTGGCGAAAGACTTTGTCAGGTCGTTCCCTACGCGATGTGTGGGCGAATCGGGAGAGTCAAACTCCGGGTAGAGTTTCTCCAAATCGGCAAGTTCTTTAAAAAGCGCGTCGTACTCAACGTCGGAGATAAGCGACTCGCTACGACCGTAGTAGGCGTCGTTGTATTCGTTGATTCTGGCGCGTAAATCGTCGATTCGTTGTTTGAATATCGTCATGGCAGTCAGCGCCCGCCTACTTGACATAAAGCATCTCTATGTTATGCAACAACCCGCTGCTCATACTGGGGGTGACGTTTCCGAACTTGTTTGATATGCACTCTATCTTTTCCGACAATACCGTGTATATGAACGGTTGCTTGTCGGCGGCGATGCGTTGCCATTCGTCATACAGCTCTTTGCGTTTAGTCCTATCCAACTCCCGCGCCCCCAAATTGTAGATCGTGTCGATACGCGCCTCCCATGGTGTGGACGGCGTCTTTTGACGCGGGTACCACATGTGCAACTGACCGCCGGAGTGCCATACGTTGCGCCCGAAGTGCGGCTCGTCGCCGCCGGTCAGACCCAGCAGTACGCAGTCCCAATCAAACGGCGGATTGTCCAACTTTTGGATAAGCGCGTTGAACTCAAGCGCCTGAAAATGCACTTTCATCCCCAACTCCTGCAAATCCTTGCGAATGATTTCGGCGATTTTCAACCTTACGTTATTACCGCTGTTGGTAACGAATGAAAATTCCACGACGTTGCCTTTTTTATCCCTCAAAAGACCGTCGGTACCTCTCTTGAACCCCTCCTTTTCGAGTATTGACATCGCCTTTTGGCGGTCGTAAGGGTATGTGGGGACATCACCGTTGTAAAAATAACCCTCTCCCGGCGTCATAGGCGAAACCTGCGGGTAACCCAAACCGTTCATCGCGATGCTGATCATGTTCTCCTTGTCTATGATATGCGCCACCGCCCGACGAAAATCATCGTTGCGAAACCAGGAGAGTTTCACGGAATCGACATAAGTACGATTTGTCTTTTCATCAATCGTCATATTTTGGTTGAAGACCGCGAAACTGGAGCCGGCGTTCGGGCCGAGGCGGTGAACGGTGAAAGCGCCGCTTGCCGTCTCAGCCTTTTTCAACTCGGGAAAGTCTTCACCCTTGGCCGCCAAGTAATCGGTCTCGCCCCGCAAAAACGTCAACTTTTGCGCGTTTTGGTCGGCCACGACCATGTACACGAGCCTGTCCAAATACGGCAGGCTTTTCCCGTCGGCGTCTTTCCTCCAGTAGAGCGGATTCTTCTTGAAAACGACCTTTTGCGAGGAGAGATAGGAATCGAGCAAGAACGGCCCGTTCACGACCATATCCTTGGGCGGTGTATTTATTGAGAGCGCGGTATTGAACGCCTTTTGCGCCACGACATTGGCCAATTTATGTTTGGGAAGTATCTCTGTACCCATGGAATGCAGAAACGGGGCGAACGGAAACGGCAACGTGAATTCCACCCGCGCGCTGTCGAGCGCTTTTACGATAAATTGCTTGCCTTCGGGGGAAAAAGTGTCGCGAGAGGAATTGGGGACGATGTCCGTATTGTAGATAAGATCGTTAAACGTGAATTCCACATCGTATGCGGAGAGCGACGCCCCGTCGGACCATTGCACCCCCGATCTGATGAAGAACGTCCAAGTCAAACCGTCGTCGCTTGTCTCCCAACGTTCCGCGATATTCGGTTCCATCTCCAACGTCACGCCGTTGCGCCTCAGCAATCCCTCGTACATTATGGATGTATATTCGGAAGTACTGGTCTCCGTGGAGGTTATGGGGTTGAATGACTTGGGGTCTGAGATGGTGGAGAGGACGATTTGGTTGCCGTCGCCGCCTTTACCGCCGTCGCCGCCGCAGTTGGTGAATATCACCGCCACCATAATTATAGCGACAATCACAACTGAAATAACGATAGCGGCCACGGCGGCCGGTTTCGCCTTCATTCTCGCATTCTTTCTTGTTCTAACTTTCATCATTTTCGTTGACCTCTTTTTTTTGAAAGTTTTTTATTCCCACTACTTCTTTGCTTGCATAAGCGCGTCCGCTGCCCCGAATAAAAATACCGCCGGGGCGTTCCAATTTATCGCCACCTCGTTTGAGGCGTAGCTTTTGTAAACGTCTTCATAACTTTTAGCCGGCAACTTTGACGAGTAGGTTACCTCGTGGGCGCTGTCTTGCTGACCGGCGTTGGGGCCGCCCGCCAAAAATCCCGGTACGGCGCCTACTTTCCCCGCTACGCTTTGCCTGTGGTGCGGGTTAGACATCGCCTTGGTTCCGAATGCGCTTACAAACGATATTCCAACCGCGTTTTTTCCTAAGAGATAATCCGCTATCTCCGACGCGCCTAAAAGATACTTATCGTCGCCG
>LIUJ01000189.1 GCA_001462255.1 Fibrobacteria bacterium GUT77
TCTTTTACCAATCGTTTCAGATACTGCTTCAACTGTGCGTCGTCCATCTTATCGATTTTTAACAGAACCCTGTCGCTCCCTCCGGCGTTATACTCGGCATCGGCAAGTTGCTTAACTTTGGATTTTATGCTCGGATTGTCGCGCCAATCGTAAACGTCAACCGAGAGATGATCAAGCGCATTTCTGATTTTATCAAGATCCGGCAAAAGCGCACTGTATATTCCGACTATGTCGCGTTTGAAAGCAGAATCGCGCTTAGCTTCGTCCGAAAGGTCTTCAAACAACTCAGTAACTTCTAAGAAAGCAAGCGCGTCTTTAATTTCTGAGTCTGTTCCCCAATTCCTGTTAAGAGTGTCAAACGCTTTCTTCGCGCGTTCGTATTCCGCTGCCGAAACTAAACAAAGAATAGGCGTTCGGAAACGGCTTGACCACTCTCTCGGGTTTTTTGCTCCCGTTTTATCATTCCACAAGCGAAAAAGCTGAGATTTTAACCGGTTCTTGCGGAACGCCTCAGACGCTTCTTTTACCTTAGCGTTACAGTCAGTCTTCGGCAATTCGAAAAGCCCGATTCCGACGTTTGTTTTTATAACAGCAATATCGTCGGAACTGAGATCTTCGAGATACGGTTCATATACCTCTGCGAAAATGCGGCGGTCGTTGATGAGCAATTCCCTGATTTTCGCTCCGTGTGACACCAATTCGGCAAGGAAAACCTTTAACTGCTCCGGCAAAACATCGTCTTGCCCGGAAATTTTGAGAAGAGTATCAAATACTTTTTCTAAACTGCTATATTTTGCCCGAAGAGCTTCACACGAGATTCCGATGAATTTCAGACGTTCGCGCCACTCTTTATATGTGTCGCTCAAAGAGTGCGCCGCCGTACTCAGAACGGCGGCGCTTTCTCTGACTACACCGTACTCTGTAATCAGCTTACGGATTTCTTCTTCGCCAATCTGCTTGTCCCAAAGGCAAGAGTGCTTGACGCAGAACAATCGGCGAATATCGGCAAGTACATTGCTCTCGGCACCGATCGCAGCCGCCAGTTCCATTACCTTTCCGTCCTCAAATGTACGGAGATATTCGCGCATACCTTTCTGGCAATTCTCACTTGTGAGCAGTGTAAACAGATTGTCGGCGAGCGACGGCTTCGCGGAGGCAATCCTCCCGATTTCAACCGCTTTTTTATGCGCTTCTTTGCCTTCCTTTTGAACAAGCTCGATATAATGCCGAACCACGTCAAAGATTCCGAAAGTATCAACTTCTTCGAGACACCATACCGGCAAGTTCAAACCGCGCATTTTTCCGGCGACCGCCAAGGCAGCCTGCCCGGCTGATGAGCAAGAATTAGCCGGTATGTTCCAAGCTTTTTCGGTTAATTCATAGAAAGCCATTTCATCGGCAGTCATCTTTACAATATATGTCGGTTTCGGAGACTTGCCGATATAGTTGGCGATCATTTCGGCGAGTTTGTCGTGATTCATCTGTTCGTGACCTCCGGATGAATCACTGTATCTAAACGGCTCACTGCCGTATTCTTTTAACAAGAAACCGGCAATAAACGACGAGAGATTACAAGGCGCAAATCCGTATGAGTCTTCAAGAAAATCGTATATCTCTCCGATCGAAATTTGCCCGTCGCGGGAAAAAGCCGCCTCAATACGTTTATCAACTTCGACTTTGATTCTTGATACGGGCAAAGCCGCAGTGGTCGGATTTTCCCAGTACTTATCAACTTTCCAGACGGTCGGGAAGACATTCTTTTCGATTCCGACAACAACGCCGCTTGTCGTTTGGATAATTCCGGATTTAGCGGATTGTTTCATTGTTGACGTGATTTTAAGCTGGCTCTCCGTCAGATTCTTTACAAAATCAAAAACATATTGCCCTTTTATTTTCTTACCGTAGTTCTCATATTCATATTCCGCGCGGCTCGCGCTCTCGTGTGCGCGAACGCCGACAAAAGCCAATCCGGTATAATCGTCTTTGCCGGTTATCTCTCTCAATTTAAGCATTTGCGGCGCACTTTTATGCACCGAGCAACACCAACGTAAAGTACGCGACGGCGGACCGAACAATTCCCACGATTCTTTCGGGGTGAAATGCGACTTTGCAATGCAGAACGGGATTTCATCCTCCGAACACTGCTTCTTTGTCTCTTCGACGATGTCGTAGGTATCCGGAAATTCCATGCCTGTATCTCCGAACACAACGACGAAACTGCCTTTCGGCAATGCTTTTTTAACGAGATCAAGGAGGACGCAACTGTCCTTACCGCCCGAAAACGCCACGTGAAAACAATCGAGCTTTTCTTTATATTTAGTGTAAACGGCTAATATCTTCTTGACTGTGGTTTGCTCAATGATTTCGAGCATCTCGCGGTTTGCCTCCGCCATTGCCTTTATATCAACGGGGCGAAGCGATATACCGTTCGGTTCGGGCGTTATCGGCTTGCCGTCTTCGCCGCTTTGTATGATAATTTCCGGGGGGGTGTAGACGTTCCCGCCTTTAAGCCTCGCGACCAATGTTCCGCGATAATAGTAGTTGTTCGCCTCCGCCCACAAGTATGGGAAATTAGTCTGCTTGTCGTACTTCCAGTATTTGTTAAAACCCAATATGTCCAGTTCCGGCGCGTAAACGGGGCGAGGTTCTTTCGAGAACACTGTCGGCGTGGAATTGAGGAGTAACCCGCCGGTTTTACTGTCATAGATGTACGAGTACATCTTCAATCCCTTCTTTCGCGTAAGTTTTTCGCCTTGGCGATTAATTCCGAAGCTCTTGAAGTCGTACTCCTGCCTATGTATCCGTTATCAAACAGGAAACGCCCAACCATCGCTTCTTTTAAAATAATATCGGTTTTGGCGACAGCGTCAGCCATAATTTCCGTATAGTCCATACCGCAACTTTTTCGAATAACGGCTCCCGCATTTCGCGAATTAACCGACGGCGTATCAAACCGAAACTTCTTGCTGAAACGGCGACAGTAGCTTTCGAGCAAGAACAGATTCCACGTTTGACCGCAGTAAGGAAACGCACCGAAAGCGGTAAAACTTTTCAACGGAAGGTAATCGCCTTTGACTGCCGATTCGATTGCCTTATCCGTCTTGTCTATATCGAAGCGAACAAATCTATCTGCAATATAATTCTCTTTATCAATGCGAACCAGCACGCTGTAACCGGCTTCCATGGGAATCCACCGATGAACTTCGCCGATAAGGTCTTTTTCAAGGTTTAAAAGATCGTCAAGCGAGCATTTATCGATACTTCTGCAATACTCTTTTATAATTGTAAGCGCATTAAATACATTGCCTTTACGGGTGATGATTTTCCCCTTTTTATCAAACTTGTCCGCGAGACAAATTCGGAAAACCGCATTGTGAACCGCTGTGACGGACAATTCGTAGTTCCGTTCTTCAATTTCGCCAAAGGGTAAATCCGAAACAGAAACATAACCGCGTGTTTTACACTTACTTATGGCAACAGAACTAACGGCTTCGCGTTCGTCGTCTGTAATCTCAATCCGGTTTATGTGAGAGAACGTCTCCGCGCTGTTCCAAATGAAATCGCCGTTCTGACCGAGAGCATATTTTATCCTTTCGCGCGGAACGTATTGCAATCGCTCGGCAATCTGATCGTAGTTTAACAACACATCGCCATAATCCTCCGCAAGTTCCTTTATTCGTTTTTTTACCTCGGCGGAAACAATATAGACCTTGCCTTCGAAATTCGTGCCGCAAGCTGAAATATAAGATCTTATTTCTTCATCCGACAGTATAATTTCTTCACCTAAACAGTCTGCGACAAATGAACGGAAACGTATCATCTCAATCGGCGAATTTAAGCGATAGCCGTTTGAGAAATGCGCCGATAGTACGGCTGTAAATTTTTCGACAACCGATAGATCAATTTCAACGGGTGTCTGAACGCCTTTCGACTCAGCGGATTTCTTTACTTCCGTCCGAATAGGCACGGCGGAAGATGCGCTTTTTTCAAGGTGATCTAAATAGCGGCGATAAACGGCTAACCCCGCCGACAATTGACCGTGCCACGGCGTTCTGTTTACATCAGAATAGTTCGGGGAACTTTTAAAAGTCGCCCGGGCATCGTCCAACTCCGCTACGGTTCGGCAGGAAAATACATTTCTGTTAGCTGATTCGGGCAATATGAGTTTCCGAGGCGCGTTTCGCAAGGCACTCATATAAGTCCTTAAAACATTTTCCAAATACGGCGTTCCGTTAGCGTTAGGCTGTGTAGTAAGCCAATCTATGACATCTTCGGTGTCTATATCTTCTCGCTGCTCTTTTTTGATCATAATAAACGTGATCCACCTCTCACTCAGGTTGCGGAAATGATGGGTTGACATATATTGGCATATGTTGATTTTATCACGAAATTAAGGATTTGTCAATCACGGCACGCCATAAAATTTTTAAGATTCACTCCGCGTCAAACTCGGCAATCCTGCTCACAATGCGTACAAGCGGCTCGATAACGAGATCTTCGCCGTTTTCGTTTTCAACATTCGTTATCGGAATTTCGGGAACGACACCGAATTTGGCGTAGGTTTCGAAAATCCTCGGAATCCCGGTGCCGTAAGCCTCTATCAGTTTCAAGCGGTGGAACACGTCGGCGAACGCGACGCCTTTGTCGAGATGAGGTGACAGAATAAGACAAATTCCTCATTTTTATAAGACTATTAGCGGTGTTATACCCTCTTCGCGTTTTTCGGAACGAGCTCCCGGTGTTCGCGCATAAGCTCTGCGGCGTTTTTCAAAAGCAACGCCCGTTTTTATTATCTCGTCCGAAATCGGCTTAACATCGCCAACCTTATCCTCGCCGACGAAGAACACCGTCACCCAACGCCAAAGGGCGGGGTTCACCCCGCCCCTATTCTCTCCCCGAGCCTTATCATCCCTAAGTAAAACCGATCCTCCCGC
>LIUJ01000190.1:0-5023 GCA_001462255.1 Fibrobacteria bacterium GUT77
TAATGAAAAATACGATTTTTCCGCTAGTTGAATCAAGTTTTTTCTTACTCCGCTGTAGGAGACTATTACCTCGTCGCCGGAGTGCAGGTTGAAGGATTCGAGACCGTCGGCGGTTAGTAATAGGTCGGGGTTTTTGTCGTTTACGACTAATTTGATTGGGACGTCGGCGGGCAGGATCAACGGGCGTTCGGTTAGTGAGTGGGGGCATATCGGCGTTAGCAGGAACGCTTGTACGGACGGTTCTACTATGGGGCCGCCGGCGGATAGGGAGTAGGCGGTGGAGCCGCTGGGCGTGGCAATGATTATCCCGTCGGCGAAGAAATCGGTGATGAACGCGTCGCCGCACCAGGCGGAGACGGAGGTCAGTTTAGGCATATTGACGCGGTTGATGTAAACGTCGTTTAGCGCCTTAAACCGGTGAACTTCCGCGCCGCCGCGTAAAACTTGCGCTTCCAGTACCATGCGGCTGATTGTGGCGTAGTCCCCGCGCAGTATCTTTTCCAAGCGCTCTTCCAAATGCTCCGGGCTGATGTCCGTTAGAAATCCCAACCCGCCTAAATTTACCCCCACTATGGGCTTCTCGGAAAACCCGCTCATCCGCGCCACGGAAAGAAACGTCCCGTCTCCGCCGACCGAGACTATGGCGTCGCACTTGTCAAGGAAGACCGCCTCGGATGCTTCGACCGTCTCTTCCGGCGAAAGCTGTCCGGCAAGTATAGGGTGGTATACGACGGTAGCCCCGTTGCCCGAAGCCCACGCCCGAATACGCCCCAACACGTCGGCCACGGCCAAAGTCTTTTTAAACGAGACGATACCGAAAGTATTTATGTTTTTCCGTTGCGCCAATGTTAGAACCCTATCTCCCCCGAAACTCAAAGATCTCGTTCACAATCTTCTCAAAATCCGGCCACCGCTCAATTATACAATTATCCGCGATGGACGTTTTCCCGACGCACCTGACTCCGGCAACGCAGAAGGCGGCGGCTATGTGCGCGGGTAGCGGTTCTATTATGTCGAAGCCGTCGAACTCTTTCGCGCCCTCTATCACTATGCCGTCCGGCATTTCGCCGTGGCGTATTCCGAGCGGGCGCAGGCATTGTTCCAACTGTTCGAGACCGTCGGGGTCAAATAGGCGCATCGGTTCCAAGTCTCTGAATATTGACTTGCCTTCCGCGAAGGCCGCCGCTATTGTCATGCAGGGTAGTTGGCTTAAATATTGATACAGCGGGACACAGCGGGCTTTTCTCCCTACGCGTTCCGATTTTTGCAGCGTTACCGTGCCTACGGGGCCGAAGGCCGTTTTGCCCTGTTCGTCCGTGTTGATCTTCACGCCCATCTTTTTCAGGAACGAGACGGCTTGCGAGGCCCACGGGTCGAGCGCGACGTTTGAAAGTTCGAAGTCGCCCTTGGGAATTAGGGCTTTGGCCGTGATGAGAGCGGCGGCGAGCGTCTCGTCCCCTGGGATTTTTATATTTACGGGACTCGCGGTATCAATACCTATTGTTGAAAAATCCGCCTCTACGATAAAACGCTGACTTTGCGCCTCGGCGTCTTTCTGTTTTTTACGCATGAACCTCAGGCGTTTTTCCATCTCCGCGTCCTCGCCGTCAATCGCGCACTGTCGTACGTTTATGGTTAGGCCAAGCGTATTGGACAGACGGCGCAGCGGGGTTGACAGATGATAATCGGTTATGTAGAACGTAAGTTTGCCGCGTCTGCCCAATAGAAACGCGAGCAACGCGGCGCAGTCGTCTTCGTTGGGGCAGGAATTTTCGGAGACGCCGCCGTCAAAAGAGACCGCCCGCAGTCCGGTTGATTCTCCGACGTCAACGGTTTCTATGTTTATGCCGATTCCTTTGGCGCGTGATATGAAGTCCGCTATTTGCTTCGGCGGCGTGGAACGCGACACTACCGTTTTGCCCATTCCAAGTCCTATGAAGAGGTAGACGGCGCGGTAGGGGAGCAGGGAGTCGGGGAGGGTCAGCAGTAGCGCCTCCTCGTCGCCGGAGATATTGTTGATGCCCATAGTATTGACGGTATCGCCGGTATCATTGTCGGTATGAACGGTATTGATACTGTTGCCGGTTGATTTCGGCGATATTGATAGCGTCGAATCGACAATGCGCGTATCCGCGTGGCTTTTGAGCGACCGCGTGATGTCGTCAACAACGGCGCTGTTGTTGACGCCGCTTATGTTGACGCGTATTTTGGCGGCGCACGCGGCGAGGGCGGCCATGTAGAGCAGGTCGGGCGACGGCGGGAGAGTCGGTTTTCCCTGCATACTCTTCGCGGGGTGTAAAGTTATCATCATTTTTCGTTCCTTATAAACATTGATTCTTTGATTGCCCTCGCTTCCTCAAAGCGTTCTCTTAGCGAGTCGTTTGATAGTAGCGTTTTCAGTTCGTTTAGGATGGCTATGAACGAATCCATCAGCGGAATGATAGTTTCTTTATTGGTTGAAAAGATATCGTGCCATATATCGTACTTAGCCGATGCGATCCGCGTCATGTCCCTGAATCCGCCGGCCGCTAATGTCAGCGTACCCGGTGTTGACTTTTCACGCTCGTGCGCGCATAGTACAAGTGCGCTTGCCAAGATATGCGGCAGGTGGCTCACCGCGGCTACGATGGAGTCGTGCGTCGTCGGGTCGAATATCATTATACGGCAACGTAGGTATTTTTTTAAAAATGTTGATAGGGTACCAATGGTATCAATATTGCCGGCATTATTGATGTCACCAACATTCCAGTTGTTATCGGTGTTAACGGTTTTATTGATACTACCGGTATTATTGACGGTATTAACGACACCGGTTTGCGTCAAGACATATACCGCGTTGACAAACAGTTCCGGATCGCTCGCGTCGGGCCCGCTTCTTTCGGAACCGGCCATAGGGTGCCCGCCTACGAATGTTACGTGCGGCGGCAGATGTTTGTTAGCGGTGTCAACAATGGCTCTTTTCGTACTGCCGATGTCGGTAATGACAAGGCCGTTTGGAAGCTTCATATCTCCTAACGTCTTTATTGTATCAATAATGGTCATAATGGGAGAACAGAGTATCAATAGGTCGGTTCGCGTAATAATTGTTGACAAATCGGAATACGGATGGCCTTCGTCTATTAAGTTGCGGCTTAGAGCGGTATTGATTCCGTTTTCAGACGACAACCCTATAATACGCCCGTCAAACCCGGACGCTTTAAGGGCAGCGCAAATTGAGCCGCCTATTAGGCCTACGCTGTATATGGTTATTGTTTTAGGTTCTTGCATGACACTAATCATTTTCCACCCGATTAAACAAATAAACAATCTCCCCGTGTTTGGTAAGCGGAATCAAAAAATCCCTGTAATACACGATAATCGGCTCGTAACGCACCGTATTTCTTATAGATGTGTTCACCTTAGCTTGCAGGCTCTTGACTTTGGTCTTCACGCGTTCCAATATTTTTTTTTCTACGTCTTTTCTCGTCAATCTCTCCATTAAGGCGTCGCGGTCTCGCGTTTCCACCAATTTTTTATATCCCTCCGCGTCTTGCCTGAACTTGCTTTCCGCAACGTACATTGCCCCGTAGTGCAGACGCCGCGCTATCGCCTGTACGGCGTAAACGTCGTGTTCCACACTTGAGCCGTATTGGCCGTCGTCGCCGGCGGGGCAGATCTTCGGCAGTATCAGCATGTAACTGGCCAGTAACGGTTCCGTCATGTTTACTGCGTCGTAATTTTTCAGGCGGACGCCGGTGTCGGGGAGGCTGACCGTTCGTAGCGGTTTCGGCAGGTTTTTGTTGAACGGTCTCTCCTCCGGTACGCAGAAGCGCCCGAATTTCGCGTCCATCTCCTCCTGATAATATAGGCGCAGTTCAAAGAGGGAACGCGATTCCGCCCCCGGGAAGCCGCTCACGCCGGACAGGTAGGCCACGTCGTTCACGCGCCACTGCGCGCGGTCTATCAGGCGGTGGATAATCGTCTCTTCGAGACTTTCCAAGCGCGCCGCTATGCTATCGAGGTTGAGTTCAGGCATGGCCGGTCGCCGCCTTCAGTTCCTTTACCCTCTTCGTAAGCGCCCGCGCCGGACTCACGCCCTTGTTGACCGCGTCCTCAATAACGCTTACCAACGCGCTGCCGACGATTACGCCTTGAGCGCCGGCCTTGGTAACGCCGCGGGCGTGTTTGGGGGTAGATATCCCAAAACCCACGGCGGCAGGTTTGTTCGTAACGCGCCGCAGGCGGGAGAGCGTCGTCTTCACGGAAGCGCTTAACTCCGCGTCGGCCCCCGTTACCCCGGGACGGCTCACCACGTAGACGAAAGAGTCTACATTATTACATATATAACGCATTCTATCGTCCGGGGTGAACTCGCTCACGATGTAAACGCGGCCTATCCCGTGCCTACGCATTGAAACGGCAAGGTCGCCCGATTCCTCCGGCGGCATGTCGGCGGTCAGAATGCTGTCTATGCCGGCTTGCGCCGCCCGCTTGCAAAAAGCCTCCGCGCCGAGGTGGTTTATCGTGTTCGCGTAAGTCAACAGGCCTATCGGTATGTCGGTAAACGAGCGTATCTCCTTTATAAGCGAGAAAAACAGCGAGTGGTTTAGCCCCGCTTTTATCGCCCTGATCGCCGCCCGTTGGTTCACCGGGCCGTCGGCCACCGGGTCGGAGAACGGGTACCCGATCTCAAGCACGTCCGCCCCGCCGTCAACATAAGCCTTAACCACCTCCAAAAACGCCTCCGGGCCGGGGTCGCCGGCCACCGCAAACGGAATAAGCGCCGACTCGCGACGCGCCTTCGCCCCATTAAACGCCTCTTCGTATCTGTTCATTTTGTACCGTTCTTTGTTATTTGTATGGATTTTCGAGAATATAGTCGAACCGTCTCTTTCATCGCCTTTTACCTACTTATCAACTCCAAGTTGCGGATATCCAAACACGGCTCACCGATAAGTAAAATAATCCAAATCCACAGAAAAAGCAAGAATAACCGAATATTCTTAGTTTGCCTCGTATGTATAAAACCGTGTCCGCGACGGGG
>LIUJ01000190.1:5145-5782 GCA_001462255.1 Fibrobacteria bacterium GUT77
CGCAAGCGTTGCTCTCCTTGCCGCGATTTTTAAGTGTTTATTGATGGCTTTTTATTATATTTATGGTATGGCTAACACACATAAAGCGCCCAAAAGGCTCCTGCCGGTAGGTATCCAGAGCTTTCCCAAGATTCGGGAGAGCGGTTGTGTCTATGTGGACAAGACGCCGCAGATCTACCGCATGATCTGCGGCACTCCCGGAGCGTTCTTCCTTTCGCGCCCGCGGCGCTTCGGGAAGTCGTTGCTATGCTCCACGCTTGGGGCGATCTTCGAGAGTCGGCGCGAACTGTTCGGGGAGATAGCGGGGCGTCCGGCGCTTGCCATAGACTCGCTCGACTGGGAGTGGAAGGCGCATCCGGTAATTAGGATTGACCTGAACGCCGGAAACTACAAGAAGGGGGTCAAGACGCTCCATGTAACCCTACACGACGAAATGCGGCGGGAGGCGGAAAAATATGGGGTTAAACTTAGCGTTGCCGACTCGCCGGCGGGCCAGTTCAAACATCTCATTGAAAAAGTGTGCCAAAAGATCGGCGAAAAGGCCGTCATTATCATAGACGAATACGACAAGCCGCTTACAGGTACCTTGAGCAACCGGGAAACGCATATTGAACTACGGGACGAACTTAAGGAGTTT
>LIUJ01000191.1 GCA_001462255.1 Fibrobacteria bacterium GUT77
GTCGTCAACGCGTTTTTTATCATCCTTTGACAATCGCCCCATAAATCCCGTATCGTATGGAAACAGCGCCATCCCCACATACTCGCGTACCGTAAACGGAGGCGTCGGGCGGTTCATTCCCTGCGGGACGTAGGCTATTTTCTTGGCTAACTCTTTCGGCGGCATTTTTGTTATGTCAACGCCGTCAATCGACACATTGCCTTGACGAGGCGATAATAATCCGCAAAGGCATTTTATAAGCGTGGACTTCCCCACCCCGTTGCGGCCGATGATTGCCCATGTTTCGCCGGCGTCAACGGCAAACGCGATATCCTCTATGACACTTTTACCGTTATATGAGAATTTTAAATTTTTAACGCTAACGCACGGCATTTTTGAAATCCTCCAAAATCAACCCGATACGCGGTCCCGGAATCGATAAGTAATCGCCGGATAGACAGTATATCCTATTATTCGCAACGGCCGGAACGCTTTTGAGCGACTTCCAGTCGTCGCAACTTTTTTGCAGTTGTCTGTTGTTATCAATATACGACATGGAAATATCGATTATCACATCCGGCGCCAGCCTGATTATCGCCTCGGCGGTAACCGTGGGGTACGCTTGCTTAACACCTTTCATTACGTTGATACCCCCGGCGGCATCTATGAGCTGGTCATAAAAAGACACGGCGCCGGCGACAAAACATTTGCCTATCGCGCCGTCGCCCATACCGTCTCGGCTTACGCATAACAATACTTTTGTTTTATTGACGCTATTATTCATATTAATGATTTCATTAGTACCAACGGCGCTATCACCGTCAATATTTATTGATACCGATCCCATCCGTCTACGCAAATCATCCGCAATAATCTTCCCCCTATCACCGACCGAACAAGCGTCGGCGACTGACTGTATGGATTCAAGGATTTCGTCAACCGAATCGCTGCCTACGACAACATAGCGGATAGAATATTTATCGAAAAACGCGATCATATCACGTTGTTCTTTGAGGATTACCGCCAAATCCGGCTTCAACCTGACGACGGCCTCGTAATTGCGGTCGGCCTGTTGGCCGATTTTCTCCTTTTGGGCGGCTTCCGGCGGATATTTGCAAAACTGCGTTACCCCGCAAACCTTATCTTCAAGACCCAATTCATACAGAATCTCTGTAATGTTCGGGGCGAACGAGACTATGCGCGTTATTGACGCCGATATTGTTGACGGTGACCGCGCGGATATAGAACCGTTATCGCCGATATCCGATTTGTTCTTGCCGCACGACAGAAACGGTATCAGAGCAATCAACAATAGCCGCGTCAACGGCACGGGATTCATTGCGTTAGTCGGTATTGGCATATTAGTCGCCTTAATTTTTGAAGAATCGTAAAATAATATGCGGAATCAGGAATGTCAATATATAAACGTTTTTTTACGGAGCCGAAAACAATCGCGAACATGACGCGTCATCTCTCAAACGGCGCGTTTAGCAGGTATACCCACAGATCGTACAGCGCCGGTTTCCCGTCTTTCAAAAGCGGCGTGTCGGCGTCCATGCAGAGCATATTGTGGTAGACCGATTTGTCCTTGTCCGGCTTTGTCGGCTTTATAGACGTTATCAGCGTGTTCGAATTCGCGTACGGTAGGCCGATGTCGTCTATGTCTATCACAGGGCATACATTCCTGAATCCGAAAGCGTTCCAGTATTTTCGTATTGCCGTAATCGGCATGGTCTCGTCTAAGGTATGCGCCACGGCGAAAAACTTTTCTATGCGCGTGTTGCCGCGCTTGTTGACCCAAGAACCGGCTTTGTCGTTCATGTAACTGTAGTCCATCGACGCGAACATGACGACGCCGGCGGTACTGTAATACTTACCGAGCAAGGCAGCGTGTCCTCCGCCCTGCGAGTGCCCGGCTACAAGAATTCTCGACCATCGCGGTACGTCTCCGGCGGTCAGATACTGCTCCCACCCGTCAAGCGGGTATTGGTCGGCCAAGTAGCGCAATAATTTTACGAGCCGGTTCTCGGCGCTGTTCGGACGGCTCACGTTTACATGGGGGGAGAAGTCCGCGCCGAAGAGCACTTCGCGGCGCATATTCTCGTAGCACTCAAGGTTGCGACTCTTGGCACACTTATTGTAAACGGAGACGTCGTTTACGTATTGCAGACTTATAGCGTGAAAACCGCGGTCGGCGGCGGTTTCGCAGAGCATTTTATAGTTCATGGCTTGCGATTTCGTCCCCGGAAAAAAGAGGAACAACACGCCGCGCCGCGCCGCCCACGGGTTGACCACGGCATAGTGGTCGTAGAGCGTACTCCTTATGGCGGGATCAGTCTCGGTCGGCGATACGGCGTAACCGCGCGCCGACACGCCGTCGGCCCAAAGGACGAGTAGCCACAAGGCTATGCATACGATTGTTTGAAAGCGTGTAATCATTGTATCAAATACTACGGACAAACGGTGAAAACATTGTTGATATCGTCACATCTTTCCCATGTCGTCCCGCTTTCTGAACCCAGTGGATTCGAAAGCCGCCCTCACGAAATCCCGCGTGACCTCGTCCCAGTTCTCGCTTGTGGCCTCTTCGCGGAATATGGGCGTAACGGTTTTCACACGCCCGTAGCATATAGGTTTGAACTCGCGGTTGTCCCATAGAACAAAACTCGCCAAGAACACAAGCTTACGCGGGATGCCGGTGTAAAAACCTTGCTTGGCGCGCTCTTGGTAGTAGGGGTCGGTTTCGGTACCTATACGTATCTTATCGAGAAAAAGCACCAACGACGCCTCCTTATTTCCCTCAAATTTGATCTTCGTGCCAAGATCAGGTATCTCCACGGTAATGTTTTCGTCCATCGTGGACACGGCTTCTTTCGTTACCAAGTAATCGCGGTCGAACTCCGCCACAAAAGCCTCTTTAATGTCGATCTCGTTCGTTAGGTGCTTAACCATGCGTTCGCGAAAATACCGCCACACAAGTATCTCCGCGGCAGTGCTGTCGGTCGGCGGGTAGCCGAGCGATTTTTTCAGATCTCCGTAGTAGATCGACTGCGGAGCTTTGTCGAGTATTGCCACGGCCAATGTCGCGTCTATGGCAAAGTGCTTCTTGTACCCGTGGACCATTACGATTTTGGTGGCGGAACCGCCGCAACCGGTCATCGTCATTGCCGTTAGGAGCGTTAGTATCGTTATAAAGATTTTAGATGCTGCATTTGCCATACATACGCCGTCATTGCGGGTTTGCCCGCAATCTCCTTATCTTAAAATCAACCGTCCGTCAAAAAAACTCGTTATACAACGCGTTGACCGCCTTTTTCTCATCCGCCGCGTCGATTCCGAAGATCATGCTAATCTCGCTACTGCCCTGGTTTACCATTTTAATGTTCACCCCGGCTTTTGAAAGCGCGCCGGCGGCCGTAGCCAGTACGCCTATTTTATGGGTTAGACCCTCGCCCACCACCGACACCATAGCTATGCCGAACTCGGTCTTCAATTCGTCGGGCGCAAGCTTCTCGTCAAAGGCTCGGATTACACTGTTGACCGTTTCTGGCTTCAACTGGTCTTGGTCTAAAATGACCGAAATGTTGTCGACCCCGGACGGACAATGTTCGTAGGATAGGTTCATCTCCTCAAATATCGACAACAGACGCCTGCCGAAACCCTTTTCTCTGTTCATCAGAAATTTTTGGAGGGTGAAACTGCAATACCCGCCGCCGGAGGCGATACCCACGATATCGCGCTCTCCGGGCAACCTTTCGGAGACAATGAGCGTCCCCTTATTTTCTATGTTGTTCGTATTGCGTAGTCTAATTGGGATTTTCTTTCGCATCACCGGGCGCACGGCCTCCTCGTGGAGGACGTTGAAGCCGATGTAGGAAAGCTCCCGCATTTCCTTGTATGTGAGCGCGGATATTTGTTTGGGATTATCGACCATGTGTGGGTGAGCGCTGAAGATGCCGTCGACGTCCGTCCAGTTTTCGTATTCGTCCGCGTCCACCGCCTCGGCAAGGATCGCGCCGGTCAGGTCGGAGCCGCCGCGGCTGAAAGTGGCCACGTCGCCGTCGACGGTGTAGCCGAAGAAACCGGGGAAGACTACTACGGCGTCGGCGCACACGCTTTTGAGCGCCGTTAAGTTCACCGTCGCTTCGGGAAGCGGCTGCGCGTCGCCGAAGATGGGGGTTACCTTAAGGCCGGCCTCCCTCGGATTGACGTATTTCGCCTTTATGCCTACGGTGTTCAGATAGGCGGCGAAGAGGCGGCAGTTGATGTCCTCGCCGGACGCCACGACCAAATCCCTAAACTTGCCGGGATGGTTTGCGGACGATCCCAAACGCGCGTCGAGCTCGTCCAAGACCTCGCCGAGCGCCGCGGCGCTAAGGCCGAGCGGCCCGTAGATCGCGGAGAAACGCTCACGCGCGGCGGCGAGCGGATCCGCGTAGCTCTGCCTATTAAGGGCGCGGTTCACCGCCTCTATAAGGAGGTCGGTCACCTTGACGCCCGCGTCCGGCCCCTTACCCGGGGCGGACAGGACTATGCAACGACGTCCGGCGTCAAGCCGCATAATCTCGACAATGTGCTTGATCTTTTCGCTTGATGCCACTGAACTACCGCCGAACTTGCTAACGACTAACCCCATGTCATTACTCCTGTTACGTTTATTCAACCTACACAGTTAGCGATCCGTTGAGAACCGCCGTTTTTTCGAATACCCAACCCAATCAACCGCTATCCAAAAGCGATTACGGACGTGCCGCGCAACCGGTTATCAAAATATTTTATCAAAAAAGTTGAATTTTCGGCGGCGATGTTATAAAATTAGATATGGTGACTATGACTTCCCAAGACACCACCGTCAAACCATAAATATATATTACGGGCGCACCGTATGAGGTATATATAATATGACCGCAAATACCAAAGAGTCGCAGGCGGCATCCCCGTACCGCATGATCACGGACGACGGGTCGTCCCTCAACCTTTACCTTAAAGAGATAAGCAAGTACAAGACCCTGCCCATAGAGGAGGAGGCCGACCTCGCGAAACGCATACGCGACGGCGACCGCTCGGCGCTCGAAAAATTGGTAAAATCCAACCTGCGTTTCGTGGTCAGCGTAAGCCGCAACTACCAAAATCAGGGGCTTCCCTTGGTAGACCTCATAAACGAGGGCAACTTAGGGCTCATACGCGCCGCCAAACGGTTCGACGAAAAGAAAAACTTTCGGTTCATCTCCTACGCCGTGTGGTGGATACGGCAGGCGATCCTGCAAGCGTTGGCGGAGCAGTCGCGCATAGTGAAACTGCCGCTAAACCGCGTCAGCGCGATCCACAAGATCGGGATGGTTCAGAGCCGCCTCGAACAGAAGCTAAGCCGCATCCCAAACGTCTACGAGATCGCCGAGGAACTGCGCATAGAGCCGCACGACGTACAGGAAGCGGTGAAAATCGGCAACACCCACTTCTCGCTCGACGCTCCTCTGCAGAGCGGCGACGACTCTAAACTTTTAGACCTGCTTGCCGACGAACACGCGGAAAGCCCCGACCACGGCGTGATGAACATATCCCTGCACTCCGAGGTCGACACCGTCCTCGAAACGCTGTCGGAGAGGGAGCGCGAGGTCGTCAGGCTGTACTTCGGAATCGGCGAGGAGAC
>LIUJ01000192.1 GCA_001462255.1 Fibrobacteria bacterium GUT77
AGCCTAAGCACCGAACCCACGCTCAAACTATCGAAAAAGGCGAGTTTCTTGCAATCCAAAAGAATTTTGTTTGTGTGCGCCAGCGTTAAAAATATACGATTTTTGAAGATCGTGGAACCCGTCGGGTAGTTCATTACTCCGGCAAGCGATATGATATAGATGCCGTTCGTCTCTTCTTCCTCTATCTGAAGCTGGTTGTCGAGTTCGTTCAACCTGACCTCGCTCATCTTCATACCCGACGACAATTCCACGTCAAAGAGCCTATCTACGCCTATTTCCGCCAACAGGTCGTAAATCTTGCGTTGCGGATTACGCAGTACAAGAGTTTTGTCTTTGGCCGTAAGCTCTTTATAGAGGAAAACGAGAACCCCTATCCCCGCGCTGTCCATAAAGACGGTATCGCCCATATCAACTACAACGCGCTCCCATTCGCCGTTAGGCAGATCCTTTATCATGGCAACGGTCTTGTGCGGGGTCTCCGCGTTGAAACGCTCCGGCATCTTGAATGTGCAGGTACCCTTTTCCGAATTTGCGCCCATAATCTCCCTCATCTTAAGAAACGCCGCGTCAATTCGTCCACGGATATTCGCACAAACGTAGGGCGCCCGTGCGGACACGTGTACGGATTGTCGGCCGAAAACAACGCGTTTATCAGCGCGTTCATCTCTTCCACGCTCAATTTCTGCCCCGATTTTATCGCCGCCCCGCAGGCAAAAGCCGCCGCGAAACGCTTGACCGGCTCTTTTAGCGTTTCAGGCCCGCGCCCGTCAAGCAGGTAACGCACCATCTCCCTCACCGCGCCCTCCGCCTCCCCGTCCCGCAAAAAAGCCGGCAGAGCGGAGACGGAAACCGCGCCGCCCCCAAAATCGGATATTTCAAAACCCAAGCCGCTAAAATACTTCTTGCCGGAATCAAGCACGGTTCTTTCCGCCGGGCCCATTTCAAGCACTATCGGAAAGAGCAACTGCTGGGAAATAGGACTCCCGCTCTCCATATCCCGTAACGCCTGCTCATAACGCACGCGTTCGTCGGCGGCATGCTGGTCTATCAGCAGTATGCCGTTCTTTATCGGCACAAGTATAAAAATTCCGTGGATTTGGTAACACTGAATCAACTCGTGAACCTGAGCCGCCGTAGCGTCGCCGATACCGCCTAAATCCCTCCCCGCCTCCGTAACGTCGCCGGTTACCGCGCCGCTTGCGGAATTGCCGCCTATATCGACGTTGGCAAACGACGGCAACGGTATATCCAACGTCGCTTGGACGGCCCCGCCCGCGGTATTGACGCTTTCAATATCAAACGGGAAACCGCTCCCGCCAATCCCAACAACGCCGCCTACGCCCGCGCTCTCACCGGTCAGCGACAAATCCACCCTCGATAACTCCGACTTACGCAACCCCTCCCTCACAACATTGTAGATGAACCCAAAAACACCGCGTTCGTTGTCAAACTTCACCTGTTGCTTCGTGGGATGAACGTTTACGTCTACCTTGTTCGGGTCAACGTCCAAAAAGCAAAAAAAAGCCGGCCTGTTCCCGTGCCCCAAAAATTGGGCAAACGCTTCCCTTACGGCAAAGGTAACCGACTCGTTGTCAATCCGCCTCAAATTTACGTACAAACTTTGAAATCGCGGCTTCGTCTGCAACTTTTCCGGCGTTGACACATACGCAAGCGCCGACATACCGTTGCCGTCCCCGACGCACTCCACAAGACCTCGCGAAAAATCGTTTCCGGCAACTTGACCGATCCGCTCCAAAAGATTAGCGACGGGCGGCATATCCAGCGCCCGTTTTCCATCGACGGTAACGGTAAAATGGACAGCCGGAAACGGTATCGACAACTGCTCCAGCACCTTTACAATGGCCATCTGTTCGCCGCGCTCCGTTTTCATAAACTTTCGGCGCGCCGGAACGTTGTAAAAGAGCTCGCGTACCGTGATAGTGGTTCCGCGCGTCCTCGAAATCGGCGACACCTCGCCCGAAACCCCGCCGTCTACCGCGATTTTGTATCCCAACCCCGACGCGTCCCCGTCATACGTGGCCACCGTCATACGGCTTACGGCCGATATGCTGGCCAACGCCTCGCCGCGAAACCCCATAGTGGCAATGGAATACAGATCGTCGGCCGAACGAATCTTACTGGTCGCGTGCGGTAAGACGCTCATCCCCAAATCCCCCCGCGACATCCCGCAACCGTCGTCGGCAACGCGCATTAGGGAAAAACCGGCTCCCTCAACGGCTATGTCAATACGCGCCGCGCCGGCATCTATGGAGTTCTCAACCAGCTCTTTAAGAACGGAGGCCGGACGCTCCACCACCTCTCCGGCGGCGATCTTCTCAACGACGGCGGGGGGAAGAACAACGATCTTGTTTTCACCACTCTGCATCGCGGGTCCACCCGAACGAGCGTGCGTTCGACTTATGATTTTTTCGGTATAAACGGCGTATGCTATAACGGCCTCAACCCGTTACACATTGATATGTAACCGTATCCGTTTTATTGACACATCAACGTATTAGGCTAAACAAACTTATGTAATATGTTGATGTTTTAACGGTATTCACGCCGTCGGATATCAATTGTAAAAAATGCGGAAGGGGGGACTCGAACCCCCACAGGCTTGCACCCACTAGGACCTGAACCTAGCGCGTCTACCAGTTCCACCACTTCCGCAAAAAAGCTTTTATCCCGCGAAAACAACGGTATAATATAATACGCGGCGGCGATAATACGCAAATAAATTTGCGCTATCGCCAAAACGCCGGCATATTACACAGCCGCGTTCTGCAAGTTTATGTCCGGCGCCGACTCCGCCTTAGACTTCAAATGCGCCTGCCCCCACGCCTCGCGCAACGTCTCCAAATACCGCAACACCTCCTCCATCTTGGCTTTGTCGCCGTGGATGTTCGCGTCTATGGTCGTGCTGAACATATAGGAGTACAAATTGAATAAATTTGCGGCAATCTCCCCTCCGGCGTCCAAATTCAGGGAGACTTGGAGCTCCTCCAAAGCGTCCTGTACCTTGAATATGTGCTTGGCGCGTTCCTCAATCTTCTTCTTGTCGTCGAATAACTCAAGCGCCAACTTAGCGTGCTTTATGGCCACGTCGTAGGTCACAAGGATCAGCTTGCCCTTGTCGTTGGTCTCCGACTGCGCCCCCTTATACGCCCCGTAACCGGCCTTCATCATCGTAACTCCCTCCCCAACGTCAATATTACTTTGTGCCTCTCAACCCCGACATATTTCATAATATAATATATCTATCGGCATACACGCAAAATTTCTTTACCGCCGCTCACTTAAATATATCCCTAAAGAACCCCCCTATCGCCCGATCATAAACGCTCCTGTCAACCTTGACGCGCGGGTTGTGAAAAGCGCCGTCGATAACGCACTTGAACCGCCCGCCGCCGCCCTCCGTCTTCTCGAGCGAGTTCCTGACGAGCTTAGGCAATCCGGCGACAAAACCGCCGCTAAACTCCCCCTCAAAATTTTGGCTAAGCTTCCCGTCAAGCCCGACCCACCCGGAGGAGCGGAATTTCAGCACGTCGCCTACGCCGGTTATCTCCCTAAAATTGAGCCTCCCCCCCGCGAGAACGAAACCGCCCTTTACCTCGGAGAAACGCAACAACCTCAAATCGCGCGAAAATTGTACGACTATCGGCGTCTTCTGCAACGCCAAATCCGTGGCCGTCAGATTTGTGACCGTCACGCGCCCCTTCGCTTTTACGGAATCCAACCGAATAGGAGAACCGCCGTCAATACGCGCTTCGACGTCCGCCTTGCCCGTCACGCCGCCGGGCGTAAAACCGGTCTCGGCGCAAAACGTCCTCAAATCCAAGGCGCTTACGGATACCTCACCGCTTAATATCTTGGTTTGACGCGCGTCAATGGAGAGGTTCATTCGCAACTTTCCGCCGAAAACCGCCCCAACGCCGTTTGTAATCCCAAGGCTTTTATCGTCAACCGATATGTTTAAGCTTAAATCATCAACCTTTGCCAACGCCGGAATAACGGTCTCCCTAACATTTACGCTCCCGGCGAGCGCACTGCCAACGCTCCGCCCTAAAACAACATCCGCCCCCGACACGGATACCCCGGGATTTCCCTTCCCGGTAAAGCCGATATCGACGCCGCGTAACGCTATCTTTTTGACGGGACGCAAAGAGGCTATAGCGCCGGATATATCACCCAACAACTCAAACGGCCTCTCGTAAGCCTCTCGAAATACGTCGCGATCCGCCTTAAAAACGCTTGGGTTGACGGCAATGGCCGCCGTCGCCCCCACCAAATTGCAACGAACGTCAACGCTCTCCACGCGCATACGATAACAGTCGCCCTTATCGCTTATCCGCTTGTAGGTAGCTACCTCCTTAACCCGCAAACCCCTAAACAAAACAACGGAGACCCCCCCTATGGAAACGGAGTCCGCCCCCATACCCCTAAGCTTATCCTCAACAAACCCGCGAAAAGGCCCGACCCCTATAGGAACGAAGCCCGCCAAAACGGCTACGCTAAGCAAGAAAAGCGCCAACGTAACCGTTCTTTCGATTTTACAATTACCGCGATTGCCCATATTATATAGCGTCTTTATTGTTAAGTGACGATCCCCGACGACAACATTTTTTTATTTTTTAATATTTTAATCCTAACAAATCCCAATACGGCTTGACTCTTTGCGTGGTAATGTTTTATATTATTGTCATAAACACAAAAATAATTGTTTCCACAGACATACATAAATAAAAAAATGGAACGAACCAACGACACCGGTAAGCGTGGCCGCATAGAGCTTGAAGAGCGCATACTCGACGACCTAATGGCCGACAGCCCCGCCATGAAGAAGGTGTTGCGCGTCGCCATGAAGATCGCTCCCACGTCCTCTACCGTGCTTATCGGCGGGGAGAGCGGGACGGGCAAGGAGTTTTTTGCCCGCATCATCCACCGCCACTCGCAGTGCGGTAGCGGGCGTTTCGTGGCGGTGAACTGCGGGGCAATACCGGACACCCTCTTCGAGAGCGAGTTCTTCGGCTACAAAAAGGGGGCGTTCACCGGCGCCGACCGCGACAAACCCGGACTCGTGGAGGAGGCGCACGGCGGCACCCTCTTCTTAGACGAAGTCGGCGAACTGTCGCTACCCGCCCAAGTCAAACTCCTGCGCTTCCTACAAGAACGGATGTTCCGCAGCGTCGGCGACACCGCCCTGCGCCCCGTCGACATACGCGTGATAGCCGCCACAAACAAAGATTTACGCAAACTCATGGAAAAAGGGGAATTCAGGGAAGACCTCTTCTTTCGCCTAAACGTCTTCCAACTCCACCTGCCGCCCCTACGCGAACGCAAGGAGACCATCCCGAACTTAGTAGGCATATTCGTGCACCGGTACAACCAAGACTTAGGCAAAAACGTAACGCGCTTCTCAAAGACCGCCGAAAGCCTCATATCCGCGTACGACTACCCGGGAAACATCCGAGAATTGGAAAACATCATAGAACACGCCGTAGTAATGGCCGACGGAAACGAAATCACGGAGCGAGACCTGCCGGAGTCCATGTTCGTAAACCGCCTGCTCTTAGCGGGCCCCGACGCGCGAACAAACGTGGGCGCGTACCACGGA
>LIUJ01000193.1:0-976 GCA_001462255.1 Fibrobacteria bacterium GUT77
CAACAGCTGTTGGGACTACGGGCCTTTGGGCGTTGAGCTCAAACGCAACGTAAAGGACGCCTGGTGGCGGGCTATGGTCACGAACCGGCGCGACATCGTGGGACTCGACGCCTCCATCCTTATGCACCCTAAGGTTTGGGAGGCCTCCGGCCACCTCTCCGGATTTAGCGACCCGCTCGTCGATTGCAAAAAATGCAAGGAGCGCTTCCGGGCCGATCACTTGGAAAATCTCGAAAAATGCCCCAAATGCGGCGGGGAACTCACCGAGGTGCGCCGCTTCAACTTAATGTTCAAGACATTTATGGGGCCGGTGGAAGACAACTCCGCCACGGTCTATATGCGCCCGGAGACCGCTCAGGGCATATTCGTCAACTTCCTCAACGTCCAACAGTCGTCGCGCCTAAAGCCGCCGTTCGGGATCGCCCAAATCGGGAAGTCTTTCCGCAATGAGATCACCCCGGGCAACTTCACCTACAGAACGCGGGAGTTCGAGCAGATGGAAATGGAGTTCTTTACACCGCCCGACCAAGACGCAAAATGGTACGAATACTGGCGGGAGGCGCGGTTGCAATGGTACAAAGACTACGGCATAAATCCCGAACATTTACGCCTGCGCGACCACGAGAAGGACGAACTCGCCCACTACGCCAAGGCCTGCGTTGACGTTGAGTACCTCTTCCCCTTCGGCTGGAGCGAACTTGAGGGCATAGCCAATCGCACCGACTATGACCTGAAGCAGCATTCTACCTTTAGCGGCAAGGACTTAGCGTTTTTTGACGACGAGACGAAATCGCACTACTTCCCCTACGTCATAGAGCCCGCCGCCGGCGCGGACAGGGCCACGCTGGCGTTCTTGGTAGACGCCTACGACACGGAGGGCGAGGGCAAGGACGAACGCGTAGTTTTACGCTTCCACCCGGCGCTGGCCCCTATCAAGGCCGCCATACTGCCATTAGTCAAGCGCGACGGGATGCCG
>LIUJ01000193.1:1069-8388 GCA_001462255.1 Fibrobacteria bacterium GUT77
AGTCAAGCGCGACGGGATGCCGGAAATCGGCGAGAAAATTTATAGAGACTTGTTGGACCACTCCATAAAATCGTTCTACGACCACGCTTCATCTATCGGCCGCCGCTACGCTCGTCAGGACGAGGTCGGTACGCCGTTCTGCGTAACGATAGACAGCCAAACGCTGGAGGATCAAACGGTCACAGTTAGGGAGAGGGACAGCAGGGAGCAGTATCGTGTGGCTTCGGGGCAGATAGTGGATGTCATCGCCAAGAAGTTGCGTGAGAAACATTAAGCGCGGTATCCGCCGACAACGAAAGCGAATATGGCTTGTCTATCCTGTAACGACCTCCGGATTTCGTTCCGTATTCGGAAGAAAAAGGCTTACGCCGTGCGGGGCGTCTCTTTCTCCGTCGGCGACCGCGCTACGCTGGGGATCGTAGGCGAGTCGGGTTGCGGCAAAAGCGTTACCGCCGCGGCGATAATGCGCCTCATTCCTACCCCGCCGGGCAAAATCGAGTCGGGATCGATACGCTTTGAGGGGAACGACCTGCTGACCATTCCTGAAAAACAAATGCGCGCCGTTCGCGGGCGGCGGATATCCATGGTCTTCCAAGACCCCATGACCTCGCTTAACCCCGTCTTTACCTGCGGTTACCAAACAGCGGAACCGCTGATACTGCACAAAGGCATGGACAAGCGCGCCGCGGCGGAACTTTCCATGGAGCTATATTCTGAGGTTGGGATCGCCGAGCCAAAGCGCGTTTTTTCCAGCTACCCGCACAACCTCAGCGGCGGAATGCGGCAAAGGGTCATGATCGCAATGGCCTTATCCTGTTCGCCTAAATTATTAATCGCCGACGAACCGACTACAGCCCTCGATGTGACAGTTCAGGCAAAATTGTTGGAGCTGCTTAAAAAATTGCAAAACACCAAAGATATGAGCATGATATTAATCACCCATAACTTGGGCATAGTGGCGGGAATGGCGCGCGATGTAATAGTAATGTACGCCGGGGAGATAGTGGAGTCCGCGCCGGCGACGGAGTTGTTCGCGTCGCCGCGGCATCCGTATACGGAGTGCCTGCTGAAAACGATCCCGTCAATAGAGAAACGCGGCGAACGGTTGACGGTAATTCCCGGAACGGTGCCGACGCCGTTGGAAATACCTGACGGGTGCCCGTTTCATCCGAGGTGCCCTAAGGCGAAAGATATATGTACCAAAGAGAATCCTATTCTACGTTGCGCTGACGGGCTTAATGTTGGGAATGACGGTAGCGGCGGGCATTATGTTCGGTGCCATTGTTAATCAACCCAACCCGACGACCGCCGATTCCAACCGTTCCAACGCCTCCTTAACCGTCGACCTCGGACACGCCGCGTTCATCCTTTGGAATCCCTCGCCGCCTAAGCCGAACGTGGGCCCGTTGTTGAGCCACAATTTCGCCTTGTTGGTGATAAAGTCGTTTAGCCCGCAAACCGACAATCCAATCCCGGCGCAGTCGAGCCACGCCAAATACGTGCCCTCCGGCTTTATCAATTTTATCTTTGGAATACGCGTTCGCAAAAAATCCCCTATCAAAGACATATTGCCGTCGAGATAATTTATCAATTGATCGAGCCACTCCGCCCCGCTCTCGTAGGCGGCCTGACACGCCGCCAGGCCCATGAGCGGCGGTTGACTTAGCCCGACGCTTGCGTACTCCCCCGCAAACGCGTTGCGTATCGCTTTGTTTGATATGAAGATATTCGCCAACTGCAGACCCGCGAGATTGAACGTTTTGGACGGCGCGGTACAAGTTAGGGTTATGTCGGCAAAGCGCTTGTCTAAATTTGAGAAGACCAAGTGCTTGTGCCCTTTATAAATGAAGTCTTGGTGGATTTCGTCGGAGACTACGGTAACGCCGTGACGCAGACAAATCTCGCCCATGCGTAACAGTTCGTCGCGTGTCCAAACTCGGCCTACGGGGTTGTGCGGATTGCATAGTATAAACATCTCGGCTTGCTTGGCTTTCTCCTCGAAATCGGCGAAATCCACACGGTAATAGCCGCCGCCGTCATCATTACCTTTATCATAAACGAGTTCGCTCACAAGCAATTTGCGTTTTGTATCCTTTATAGCGGACTCAAACGGATAGTAGACCGGTTGCTGTATGAGCACTCCCCCGCCCGGCTTTGTGAGGGCGCGAATCGCTATGTATATCGCGGTTACCACACCTGGCGTGATGGAGAGCCACTCGCGATTAACTTGCCAACCGAAGCGTTTCTCAAACCATTCTTGTACGGCGGCGAAGTAGGGGGCGTCCGGCTCGGAGTAGCCGAAGATGCCGTGCTTTACGCGGTCGGCGAGGACGTCTAAGACGCGCGGCGGGGCCGGGAAGTCCATGTCGGCTACCCACATCGGGAGTACGTCGGCCGGCTTTTTGCGGGAGGCCGGGTCGTGCTTTATGCTGTAGCCGTAGGGAATATGGCGGTCTACGAGGCGGTCGAAATTGAAATCGGACAAAATGAATCTCCTTAAAATCAAAAGATAAAATCTAATACGAAAATTAAAGTCAAAATCATTGCATTGCTTGTTCTAAGTCCGCGATTAGGTCGTCTACGGATTCTAAGCCTACGGATAGGCGTAGAAGGCCGGCGTTGATCCCCCTCGCGTTTCTTTCTTCTTCGGGCATATCGGCGTGGGTTTGCAACATTGGGTATGTTATCAGGCTCTCGGTGCCGCCCAAACTTTCGGCGTATTTTATTATTTTGACGCGTTCTAAGGTTTTGACGGCGGTTTCGGAGTTTTTAAGCGAAAATGAGATCATTCCCCCGAAACCGCTTGCTTGGCGGCGTGATATTTCGTAGCCGGAGTGTTCAGGTAGGCCGATATAGTGCACCTTGTCGATCGCGGTTTGGGCGGTCAGCCAACGCGCTATGGCAATGGCGCTCTCTTGCATACGATCCATGCGGACGGCTAAGGTCTTTATTCCGCGTACGATTAAAAAACTGTCGAAAGGCGATAGGCACGCGCCGGTTGTTTTGGCTATGAAACTTAGGCGCTCGTATAGACCCGAATCGCTCGTTACGAGCATACCGGCCAGCGTGTCGTTGTGGCCGCCAAGATATTTTGTCCCGCTGTGCAGGACAATGTCCGCCCCGAACGTTATAGGGCGCTGGAAGTACGGGGTGAGAAATGTGTTGTCGACGATCAGCAACAATCCGCGGTCATGCGCTATTCGCGCCGCGGCGGCTATGTCTATCACCTGCATCATAGGGTTGGTCGGAGTTTCTATAAAGACGGCTTTCGTATTAGGGCGGATCGATTTTTCGATACCGTCTAACGTGTTGGCGTGTGAAAAGTTAACGCCGTTCTTTTGAGAGATTTGGGCAAAGAGTCGGTAGGTGCCGCCGTAGAGGTCGTCCGGGGCTACTATGTGGTCGCCGGGGGCGAATAGTTCCATGAATGCCGAAACCGCCGCCATACCGGAGGAGAACGCTATTGCCTGAGTACCGCCCTCCAACGCGGCAATCGTGCGCTCCAAATGCTCGCGTGTGGGGTTTAGGGAGCGAGAGTAGTCGAAGCCGGTGCTCCGCCCGACTCCGGGGTGCGCGAATGTCGCCGACGCGTATATAGGAACCGCGACCGCGCCGGTGGAATCGTAACGCTTGTCGCAACCGTGAACGCATATTGTACTGATGTCCATTGTTAGATCGTCCTATTTGCTGTGGATAAAGCGGGGCAGTAACAAGCGGTTCCTTGTTACAACCCCTGAGGCATCAATACAAAAATAATATACGTCCGCGGGCAAATACTCAAATTCCTTCAAATAGTACCGAACTTAGGTAACGTTCGCCGGTATCCGGGAGGATGACCACGATTGTCTTGCCCTCAAATTCCGGCAACGCCGCCAACCTGACCGCCGCCGCCGCCGCCGCGCCGGAACTTATTCCGCAGAAGATGCCCTCCTCCTTCGCCAAACGACGGGCGAACTCCACGGCTTCGGCGGAAGCAACCGTCTCGACCCTGTCCACAAGGCTCAAATCGAGGTTCTTGGGAACAAAACCCGCCCCTATGCCCTGTATCTTGTGCGGACTTGGCTTAACGTCCTGCTTGTTCAACGTTTGGGTTATCACCGGCGACTCCTCCGGCTCAACCGCCACGGAGAGTATCTTCTTACCCTTTGTCTTTTTAATGTACCGCGAAACGCCGGTAATGGTCCCGCCCGTGCCGACGCCGGCAACGAAGACATCCACTGCGCCGTTAGTGGCCTCCCACGTCTCCGGCCCGGTCGTCTTCTCGTGGATAGCCGGATTGGCCGGATTCTCAAACTGTTGCGGGATGAAGTACTTGTCCGGCGCCGCCGCCTTAAGCTCCTCCGCCTTCGCTATGGCCCCCTTCATGCCCTGCGCCCCCGGAGTCAACTCCAAATGCGCCCCGAAGATGGCCAGTACGCGCCGTCTCTCCATGCTCATCGTCTCCGGCATCGTTAGGGTTATGGAGTACCCCTTAGCCGCCGCCACGTAGGCCAAGGCAATCCCGGTATTCCCGGAAGTAGGCTCCAAAATAGACACGCCAGGCTTCAAAACGCCGCGCTTCTCCGCATCCTCAACAAGCGCCGCGCCTATGCGGCACTTAACGGAAAAAGTAGGGTTCCGAGCCTCAATCTTCGCCAAAACAGTCGCCTTGGCACCGCCTACCACCCTGTTTAAACGCACAAGCGGGGTGTTGCCGATAGACTCGGCATTGTTCGAGAAAACTCCCATACAGCACACTCCTTTGTTAAATTATTATAGTAAAAGTGAACATTAACCGACCGTTTTATCTAATACATACTACACCTATAAGATAATATAATCACGGCGTCGCTGTCAATATAAATTTAACTTTTTTTTATTTTTTGACTTTTGCCGCTAACCCATATTATTTTTTAGGGGTCCGACAAATTCAGCCGACTTCAGCCCGGGTGGTGGAACAGGTAGACACTAGGGACTTAAAATCCCTTGGCTTTCACGAGCCGTGCCGGTTCGATTCCGGCCCCGGGCAGATTATCCTACCAAAGCGCGAAAACAACACAAAATAGCTCCGCTCGAAAGCGTGTACTCGTTTGCCGATGCCAAGATGAAGTTGCTGTTGGTATAGAGCAAATAACTGGATGAGGCGGAATTGGATGCCACGTGGTGTATGATGGTGTGGTAGGTGATTTCTAGTTTTCCCTAAGCTTTACCTCCACTCCAAGCTTTTCCAAGAGGTTATCGATCAAATTCAGCGCGTCGTCGTACTCACCTATGAGCACGTTTTGCAGAATGCTCTTAATTTGCTCGCCGAAGTGTTCGGCTTGTTCGTATTCTATGAGCGCGTTTGTGGCGCTGTCGATCGTCTCCGAGTCGAAGCTTTCCATCGCCGTCTTCAATTTGGCGAGCTCGGCTTTGAGCGTTTCCATGTCTACATGACCTCCGCCCGCTTTTTTCTTCATTGTCTCAATGTCGTCCAAGAGTTTACCTATGTTGTGCAGTAACGCTTCAAGGTCCATCAGGAATTTCGCGTTGTGCTCGTTTATGTACACCTGATTGTTTTCTCTCCATGCCGCCTCAAGCGCCTTTGCCTCCTCGGATACCGCCAACGCGCCGATACTTGCCGCGGCGCTCTTTAGGCCGTGAACGTGCGTGGCGTAAAGCTGCATATCGCCTATCTCCACGCAGTTTCGTATCTCTTTAATCTTCTCGAAACCGTCTTCGTAAAACATGGTGATTGTGCGGACGTAGTGCGTTCCTTTGCCGCCTGATATCGCCAAACCTTTTTCCACATCCACACCGTCGATTTTGATCTTCCGCACGTCTATGTCGTCGTCGCTCTCTCCGGTCGTTATCACCTCGGTCGGCGATTTGCGCAACTCTTGCGGTATCCATTTGTCCAAAACGGCTTTGAGTTTTAGTACGTCTATGGGTTTTGAGATAAAGTCGTTCAGTCCCTCGCTCAAAAACATTTCGCGCGCGCCGGCTACGGCGTTCGCGGTAAGGGCGACGATAGGTAGTTTTCTATAATAGTCGCCGCGTATAGCTCTAATGCGCCTTGTCGTCTCAAGGCCATCCATACCGGGCATCATGTGATCCATGAAAACCAAATCGTAGTGTTCCACCTGTACGGCCTCTATGGCGTCGGGACCGCTCCTACAGGTGTCTACGCGCATTTTGTACGGCGAGAGCAATCCCTCCGCCACGCGTAAATTCGTGTTCGTGTCGTCTACCACCAGCACCCGCGCGTCCGGCGCTATGAAGCGCGTATAGCTCTCCGCCTTCGCGCCGTAACGGCTGCCGTCGGCGTGCCCGTTGAGTACGTTGGCCACCGTCACCGAATAGGCCGGCATGGAGAGTACGGCTACGTCCTTGTCGGCTATAACGTCGCCGAACTCCATCAATAACACGACTTTTGCGTTTGATTTGTGCTTTTGAAGTACGTTTTTGGTTCTGTCGTAGAGTGCCGCCGCCGTAAATATGAAATTATACGAACCGCTCGCGACCTTTTCGTCAAGCACGGCCTCGCCGTCTACGGGTATACAGTTGACACCGAGTTTTCTTACCGTATCCACTATGGAGTTGGCGTACAGGTCCCGCCTTTCGTAAACCAACACGTTTTTGTCCTCTTTGTCGCTCACGACGGCATGTGCCGCGGCGTCCCTGAACTTCTGCGGCAACGTTACCGTAAAGGTGCTGCCCTTGCCGTATTCGGACGCTACGGAAACTTTTCCGCCCATCGCTTTCATTATGCTGTTTATGATCGCTAAGCCAAGGCCGGTGCCTTCCACGCCCTTGTTTTTCTCCTTGTCAACCTGAACGAAATCCTTGAACAGTTTGTCGATATCCTCACTCTTGATACCCTTACCGCTGTCCTTGACGTCTATTCTCAATATGACGGAATCCGCTTTGGTCTCCGTCTCGCCGCTCTCCGGGTACTTCGCCGTAATAGAGAGCGATACAAAGCCTTTGTCCGTATACTTTACGGCGTTGCTTAGCAGGTTCAGCAACACTTGGCGTACCCTCACCTCGTCGCCGTATAGGGCGTTTGGGATGTTGCTGTCAACATTTACCACAAACCTCAATTTAGCGTAGGTCGCCCGCATTTTAATTAAGCTTACCACGTCGTTGAGGAGGGAGGCGAAGAGGTAATCGCCGGGTACTATCTCAAACTTTCCGCTCTCTATCTTCGAAAAATCCAAAATGTCGTTGATGATGGACAGCAGGTTCGCCCCGGCCTGCTTTATTGTGAATATGTGCTCATACGCGGTCGGGGGAATGTCTTCGCGCAGCGCAAGCTCCGCGAAACCGATTATCGCGTTCATGGGCGTGCGGATTTCGTG
>LIUJ01000193.1:8552-18867 GCA_001462255.1 Fibrobacteria bacterium GUT77
GCGGATTTCGTGGCTCATGTTGGCTAAGAAATTGCTCTTGCGGTCGCTTCTCTCGTCCGCCTTCAGTTTGCCCGCCGCTATGCGCAAAATGATGAAACAGATTGTAAGTTGCAGAAGCACACCAAAAACGATAATGGAAAAACCCATATCGTATATATCTTTGTAGTAGGCTTTGATCGGCGTCACAACGCCTATATGCCAACCGTTTCCAAGCTTTCGCGAATACACCTTTATAGTTTCGTTGCCGTTGCGGGTATCCGTGGTTTTGTAGCCTACGAGGGCTACACCCTTATTCAACTCGGCCATCATTCTGTAAATATCGGGACTTTTCAGCACGCTAAGCGGTTGGCCGAAAGTTTCCGCGATGGTGCCGATGATGATGTTCAGACTGCTGTCAACCACAATGCCGTAGCAACCGCTGTTGGCCGAACGCATGTCGGTAACGTATTCTTGAAGGCCGCTTAAAAGCAGGTCGAGCCCTATCACGGCGAGAGGTTTTCCTTTTTTGTCGGTAACGAGCCGCGAGAAGGTTATTTTTCGCTCGTTGTCGTAGTTATCATGGTAGGGAGGCGTAGCGACGAGAGTACCTTTAGCGGCTACGGCCGCCAAGTACCACGGCTGTTCCAAACGCATAGGATCTTTTACAGACCGACCGTTAGCGTCGATAATGACGTTGCCGTATGTGTTGAACACGCCGTAAACGCCGGTAACACCCATGGGACGCCTAAGGTTCGCAAGCGCGTAATTGTTGAACTCCGCTATATACTCGCGCACATCCGACTCGTCGTAGCCGTCCCGGAGCATAGTTTCCAAACCGAGCGACGCGCCGCGTAGCGCCGCCTCCGACTCAAGCAAATCGTATGTTACCTGCGACTCCAAATTAGTAAGCAAATCGCCCGCGCGGCGGGCCAAAAGGTCGCTCATAACGCTTGAGATAAACACCCAACAAACCATTATAAGCGCAATGAACACAAGCCATAAAAAGAGAAGCTGTTTATAGGTACGCTTCAAGAGAAGCAAACTGTTTTTGATTGAAAATACCATCATTTGCTCTCGCTCGCTTCCGTTATCGGTTATTGAGGTCGATTATTTTCGATCGTCGCCCTTCTTATCCTTACCGATACTGTCGCCGACCGCTTTAAATTCATCCTCTACTTTGGCAAACAAATCCACGAGCTCGGGATCAAAATGCGAACCCCTACCCTTTAATATGATATCCACGGCTTCCTCGTGCGAAAGTTTCCTTTTGTACGGTCTCTCCGACACGAGCGCGTCGTAGACGTCGACTATCGCCATCAGTCTGCCCAAAAGCGGTATGTCGCGCTCCTTGAGACCCTTGGGATACCCGCTCCCGTCCCATTTTTCGTGGTGCGCGCTTACGAGTATCTTGGCGTGCTCCAAAAAGGCGTGCTCCGGAGTGCTTTCGCGTATTTTGTCTATGATTTTTTCGCCGAAAGTCGTATGCTCCTTGATTTCGTCGAACTCTTTGTCCGTCAGCTTGCCCGGTTTTTGCAGAATGCTGTCCCTTATGGATATCTTACCCACGTCGTGCAGTTGCGCCGATTGCAGTACGAGCCCTATGTCCCACGGCGCAATCTCGTCGACGTAAACGTTAAACCGTTGCATCGCCTCAATCATCACACCGAGATAGCTCTGCGTCCTCTCAATGTGCCCGCCGGTAACGTCGTCGCGGCACTCCACAAGCTCCGCCATCGTCTTCAAAATGGCGTTTTTAAGCTCAACCACCATCTTTGTCTTCTGTTCGACCATCATTTGCAGATTTTTGTTGTAGTTGACGAGTTCGTTCTTCTGCGACTCCACAAGCAGGTGCACCTCTATTCGCTTCAGCAAAAGCATAGGCGTGAACGGCTTCATGATGTAGTCTATCGCGCCCAACGACAGACCCCTAAGCTCGCTCGTGCCGTCGGTTTTGGCCGTCAAAAAGATAACCGGTATGCCCGCGGTCTCTTTCTTGCTCTTGAGTACCTTGATTACCTCGTACCCGTCCATCTCCGGCATCTCAACATCGAGCAATATGATGTCCGGCACTTTGTTTTCGAGCATCTTGAGCAACCGCGCCCCGGAATTTAGGGTAAACACGTTGTAACGGTCGGCCAATGCGTTCTTACCGAGCGTCAGATTGGTAACGTTGTCGTCTACCAAAAAAACGGTTTTACGGTCAGTCGGGCTGTTTGGGCTCATTTTTATATAATCCTAAGGGGTTTGCGAATTCTTCTACACATCCGTATAGTAATATAATATACGCATTAATGGGGGGTGTCAATATGTAGATATTTTTTTTATAAAATATTTTTACGGCCGATCTTATTCAGAGCCTTCCCCCGCGATTCCGTCGGGACTAACCCCCCAACTGTCCAGCGCGGCGAAACCTATCACGGCGCAGGAGGCGGCCACGTTTATGGAATTTTTGAAGCCGTAAAGCGGTATTTCCACCAACCCGTCGCACAAATCGAGCACATCATGACTAACCCCAAGCGCCTCGTTACCGAATACAAGACCTACCGGCGACGGATATGTAGTAGTGTTGTAAGGCGCCGACCCGGAGGTCGTCTCCGCCGCCCAAACGGCCACCCCACGCTCCCGCAAGTACGCCACCGCGTCTACGGTCGACGCGAACTTCTTCCAAGGAACGTAATCTATCGTCCCCAACGAGGTTTTGTCCAACTTAACATGCGGCGGCGACGCCGTATACCCGCACAAAAACAATCCGGAAACGCGCATGGCGTCGCAAAGCCGAAAGATCGACCCCACGTTGAAGGCGCTGCGCAGGTTGTCCAGCACAATATAGAGCGGATTCTTCTTTAACGCCGCGTACTCCCCCAACGGAATATGGGCGTCAAAGCTCCTAACGCGAAAATTTGTCTCCGTATCGCCGAGTTTGCGACGCTCGCCCATTGCCCAAAACCCCCATCAAACGCCCGCTAACACTTCTTATTCCGCAAAAGCTACGCGAATATGACGTAAAATCCAATGTACTGAATATAATTCATTACAAACATATATACGGCATCTTCCCAATGAACGCGGACATTTTAAGAGCGGGTAGCGAAAAATATCTCCAACGCCCTGTTGAAATCCTCCGGATACGGCGCCGTAACCCGTATGCTCTCCCGTGTAAACGGGTGAACGAAAGAGAGCGATAGGGCGTGTAGCGCTTGCCTCTCGAAGCATTTGAAGACACTGTAGGCGAAAGGTCTCTCCATGGGGGGAATTTTAAGCACCGCCTCGCGCGTTCCGCCGTATAGTTCATCCCCCACAATAGGAAAACCATTGTGGCTGCAATGGACGCGTATTTGGTGAGTGCGGCCGGTATGAAGGGTGAATTCCATTAGCGCTATGCCGCAAACACAACTCTTCAGATTGTACTCCGTAACGGCGGGTTTGCCGTTGCGTTCGTCTACCGCGCGTTTGCCGCGTTCGCGCTGACCGGCGGCGAGCGGTAGGTCTATAATCCCGTGATCCGAGGGGCGCGTCCCTACGCAGAACCCCGCGTAAACTTTGTTTATGGCCCGCGATTGGAAAAGATCGGCGAACGCGGCGTGGGCGGCGTCGGTTTTGGCGACGAGAAGAGCGCCGGAGGTGTCCTTGTCGAGTCTATGGACGATCCCCGGCCTATAACACTCGGAACCGGAGGACACATTGTTCCCAAAACGGTACAGTAACGCGTTGACCACCGTCCCGTCGGCGTTTCCGCGTCCGGGGTGAACGACTAATCCGGCGGGCTTGTTTATCACAGCGATGTAATCGTCCTCATACAGTATGTTGAGCGGGATGTTTTGCGGAATCGGCGCTATGTCGTAGTAAGGCCGCGCCTTTGTCAACGCGTCGTCGCCTACGGTCACAACGTCTCCGGCAACTAAGTCGGTATTTTTTTTGACGACGGTCTCGCCGTTGACGGACACATAGCCGGCGGCGATAACACGCTGAACGCCGGAGCGTGAAGATCCGTCCAATACGTTCGACAAAAAGAGATCCAAGCGTTGGCCGTTGTCGTCATTGTCTACAATATAGTCCATATATTGATACCGATTGATACCGTCCTTTCGCCTCTATACATCCGTCTCTTTATTGAGACTATCCGGTTTGATACTGCCAGGATAAGCGCCGTCCGGCGACGCTACCGGCGCCGTCTCCCCTGCCGGCTTCCGCCCTGTCGCCTCAAATATGAAGTTGAGCAACATCACCGTCACGCCGGCGGTAACGAAAATGTCGGCGACGTTATATATGAACCAATACCAGCCGCCCTCCGGGATGTCGACGAACCAATACTTGCCCTCCGGAATGCCCATCTGTATGAAGTCCACTACGCCCCTTGTGCCGTGGATAAGTCGATCGTAGAGGTTCCCGAAGGCTCCCGGCAATACCAACATCAGCCCAATGTGCATCATCACCTCGTCCTTCTTAAGCGCCCTATAGTAGAATAGCAGGAACGCTATCGCGCAAAGCATGAAAAACGATAGGAAGACGTTAGGCTGTAGCCACGATACGCCGGGCGGTTCGGTCCCGAAGACCGCCCCCTTGTTGTAGACCAACACCCACCGCAAATATTTCCCCAAGACGTTGACCGGCCTCCTCTCCTCAAGCCGCGCTACCGCCAGGTACTTTGTCCCGATGTCGATCAAAAATCCGGCGACCGTCACCGCCGCGAGCAAAATCCAACGATGTTTCATCACTTTTGCCTTGTCGTTCAATTATTTTTCCTCCATCATGGTCAATGTGGTCAAAATTATAATTTCGTGCGTAAAAATAGCCCGTCCCCTCAACGCGACGATTGCCGGTTGCGCCGTATCGCTTGGGATGTGGCTTACCGGCTTCGCCTCGCCTGCCGCCTACGGAAGCGGCGCGGTTACGCGCAACGCCGTACTGCTTATACTTGCCGCCGTAGCCGCGACTGCCTACGGCAACGCCGTCAACGACCTCTTAGACGTAGAAACCGACCGCGTAAGCCACCCTAACAGACCGCTTGTAACGGGAGCGCTCGGCACCGACGCGGCGGCGGTCTTCGCGGCGGCGCTCGCCGTACTGTCGCTCGTTTCGGCGGCGGCTGTGTCCCTATTCCACGCGACCGCCGCGTTCATACCGCTTGCGCTTCTAACCCTTTACTCAATCCGCTTCAAGCGCACGCGACTCGCCGGAAACATCGTCGTAGCCGTTCTCACGGCTTACGCGCTTCTGTTCGGCAGTTTGCCCCATCCAAATACAAAAATACTTTTTGCCCCGGCGCTTTTGGCTTTTTTACTGAATTTTTGTCGGGAAATGGTAAAGGACGTACAAGACGCGGAAGGCGACAAGGCGGCCGGCCTTACAACCTCTGCAGACCTGCCGCGCCCCGCCATCAGGCTGTCGCTAACGCTTGCGGGGTGTGCGCACTTGGCCGCTATGTGGGCGCCGTCGCTCATTTTGGGGGATTTCGGAGCGGTTTACACCGGCGTTTGCGTGGCCGCGGTACTGCCGTTGCACATCGCGTGGATGACGCTGGCGATTAGGGCGGATTTTGATAAATATGCCGGGCGGATGGCGGCAATACTGAAGGCCGAGATGATCGCGGGGCTTGCGGCTCTGGCGGCCGATAAAATTATTTTGACTTTGTAGCGGCGGGAATTTATCTTTATTGATAATGAACATAGCCACAATCATCATAAAGGATATACATAATGACACAATCGGTAAAGTCAGAAAAATCAACACTGTACGCAATTACACTTATCACCGTGTTCTTGACGATAACGGCTATCCTAACCGTCCCTTTGTACGCGGAGGACAATACCGTCTCCGATGTTCTTGAACTCAACTTCTTCGGCTCCTCCACCTGCGGCGAGTGCCAACAAATCAAGCACACGTTGCTCTACCCTATCGAGCAAGAGTTCGGCGAGAGGCTAAAGATAAATTACTACGACACCGAAGACGGCAAAGACTACGAGTTGATGATGCGGATGGAGAAGCGGTACAAGGTGGAAAACCCGTCTCCGCAGGAGCTCTTTCTGCCCGATACATTTCTATTGGGTTTTGAGTCTATCATGGCCAACGGACGCGCGATGATTGTGGAGTGCCTAAACGACCCGAAGCGCCGCCTCCCCACCATAGCCGTCGAAGAAGCGGCGGGCGATGTAAACGCGGCGCTCAAAGAACGTTTTGATCAATTCGCGTTCTTCAGCATTGTGGCGGCGGCGTTGGTTGACGCCGTAAACCCGTGCGCCATCGCGACAATCATTTTTCTTGTCTCTTTCTTGGCCACGCAAAAACGCAAGCGCGCCGAAGTGTTGGTCGTCGGCCTCGCTTTCGCAGCCTCCGTATTCGTCACCTACCTGCTTTTAGGCATCGGCGCGTTCAAGGTCATCACTATGCTAAAACAGTATTTTTGGGTCTCACGCGTTATCAAATGGTCGGCGGTAACGATGGCCGGAATTGTGGGTATAATAAGCATTATAGACGCGTTGCGCTTCAAAAAGAGCGGCGACGCTAAAGAGATAACTTTGCAGTTGCCCAAATCGGTGAAATTGCGAATACACAAGATCATCACGGAAAACATGAAAGGAAGTCGCCTCGTCGTCGGGACGATAATCACCGGTTTTTTGGTAACGCTACTGGAAGCCGTCTGTACCGGTCAAGTTTACCTGCCTACGATAGTGCTTATGTCGCAGTCGTCCGACGGATCTATGAAATTAATAGGATGGTTGTATTTGATAATGTACAACTTCATCTTCGTCGTACCGCTCTTGGCTGTAATGGTAGCGGCCTATTACGGCATGAAGTGGACTGATTTATCCAAGTTGATGCAGAAGAACATGACGTTGGTTAAGTTGCTCTTGGGAGCGGTGATGATCGGTTTGGCGCTGTATTTGGCGCTTGCTTGACATTTCGGATTTTGATGCCGCGCTACAATACGATAATAAAGGCGACCGTACTCGGTCGCCTTTTTAACGTCGCGTCAATCCGGTCGCGAAGTTCCATATTTAACGGAAGTTGCCGGCGGCGGATCCCTATAGTTCAACTCAAGCATCTTTTTCCCGTACTCCTCGCCCAACTTCTTATACCCGTCGTAGCTGAAATGCAAGCCGTCCCCGCCCGACGCGCACCCCGCCGACGATACCACATGCGCGACGTTGTCGCCGCTCGGCAACGTGCCCGTCATTGTGTTAGTCAGGCTCCTTATTACGCTCGCGTTGTTTTTATTATTGGCGGCGTCGTACGGTTCGCCGGCTATAAAAGGTATAGAATTGGGCTGAAGCCCCAAATCAATCAATATATTGTCGTATATACCCTTCACTTTTTGCGCCCAATTTCCGCTCGCCGCGCCGGACTCGCCCTGATGCATTATAATACCCTTAATTACGCCGACATTTTGCGCCTCTTTAGCCAACGTCACAAGATGATTATAAGGATTGTCGCCGTATAGGGCGGCGGTGTTCTTCATCCAGTCGGCCTGTGCGCCGAAATAGGAATTAGCGCCGCTTCCCTTTTCAAATCCCTCTATGGCCGATCCGGCGACGGCAACGGCTATAACGCCTATCTTTATGTCGGTGTTCGGCACTCCGGCAACCAACGTCCTGCCGAAATAGTCGGCGGGAGACAAGCCGGTATTGCTTCTTACCAACGGGGGAACGGCCTTATACCATTGTCCTTTGGTTCGTTGCTCGTTTTGTGAATCCGAAATTTTATAAGAACCGCCCACTGCCGCCATTACCTGAAAACGCGGATCAACGTTTTCCTTATACTTCATTGGAATCGCGTCGTTGTACACTATTGACGAACCGCTCCAGTTCTGTCCCTCCATATTCGATTGTCCGAACGCGAGATAGATATGGAAGTTTTGCTTCGCGTTCGACTGTTGCGCCGCGGGAGAAGCGGACGGCTCCTCATCGAATCGTTTAAGCAATTCGTCGAGAGGCTTTTCCGACGCCGCACCGGTTGGATTACCGTCCTTGTCGGTCGAACAACCGTTAATCATGGCGCCTCCCATAAACAAAATTCCGGCGGTTAAAAAAAACGCCGACCAACGCGAAATAGGCACTACGGCCGCTATACGCATAAGCGCTTTCGCCTCCCGTTATAGGTGTCGGTTTTGGGGTCATTGTATAAGTATACGGGTATCGCGACGTTTTTGTTGCGTATTTTTTAGTGCTTTACGGGGTGGTATAAGCGGCGTCAACCGTTACTCAATTTGAACGCCCCTACCAAATTCGCCAAATTCGCCGCTCTGTCGCTGAGTTCCGCCGCAGAGTTGGCGGATTCTTCGGAATTGGCCGCGTTTTTTTGCGTAACTCCGTTTATTTGGGCGAGAGCGGAGTTTACCTGTTCTATGCCTTGCGCTTGTTCGTTGCACGCTTTGGCTATCTCGGCGATCAAACCGCCCACCTTGCCGGCGTGATCCACGCTTTGGCTAAGGGCTTTCTCCACGTCCTTGGTAATCTCCACGCCGCTTTCGGCGTTTTTGACCGACTCCTCAATGAGGGCGGCCGTATTTTGGGCGGCCTCGGCGCTACGTCTCGCGAGGTTGCGCACCTCTTCGGCCACCACGGCGAAACCTTTGCCGGCCTCGCCGGCGCGGGCTGCCTCAACCGCCGCGTTTAAGGCTAATAGGTTGGTTTGGAATGCTATGCCGTCTATCGTTTTTATAATCATGGCGGTGTTGTCGGACGAATGCTTGATTTCTTGTATGGCCTTCTCCATGCGGTCCATGGCCGTATCAACCTCACAGAGATCGGAAACCACCTGATCGACTAATCTCTTCGCCTGATCGGAGTTACCGGCGTTCTGCTTTGTCATAGAGGAGGTTTGCTCGAGGCTCGACGATATCTCTTCAAGCGAACTCGCCTGCTCATTCGAGGTCTCGGCCAAGTTGTTGGAACCGCTTGATATTTGGTGGGAAACCTCCTTGAACCGCCCCGACGCTTCGTTTATCTCCGCCATGGCGGCGTTTAGGTTGCCGAGCATTTTTTTTATGGCAATGTTCATGGAATCCGAATCCGATCTCGGAACGACGACGGCGGTGAGATCGTTATTTGCCATTCGTTCCATGATTGATACCTGCGCCTTGGTATTCTCCAACATATGAACGATGGCGCGGCTAAGCTTATCCTTGTCGCTTCTAAGCACTATGTTATGCGATATGTCGCCCATGGCCATACCCTCTATCAGCCGTTCCTGCTGTTGACTTGCCTCTATCATCTCTTTGAAAGAAGCGGCGAGCCGCATGGTCTCGTCCTTTGAATCGTGGTCGGCCGGAACGCTCATCTCGAACTCAACGTCGCCGATTGCCACGCGCCCGGCTATAGCGGTGATTTCTTTGAGCGGTTTGGTGATGCGGTTTGCCACTGACGTCGCGAAAAATGCCGCCGCGGCGCACAATATAAGTCCTATTATGGCGGCTATGGTTATCATGCGGATTCCGTCCGTCAAAACATAGTCCGTGTCGATTCTGCTATATAGCATCCCAACGATATTTCCACTCGCGTCGCTTAGCGGCGAGTACGCGGCGCGCCCGAGTTTGCCGTTGATTTTGTCGCTACCGGCGTACTCTTGTCCGCTCAAAACCCGCTTGCTGATCCCTTCCGGCGCTTTGGTTCCAACGGCGTACGCGCTATAGTCTTTTACGGTAGAAGCCACACGGGTATCCCCCAAACATATCGCGACGTCGGATAACGTCGACTCTTTTAACTCGTCGACAAACTTATTTTGGTCTAACCTAAAACCGGTTGAAATCGCGCCTATTACCCGCCCGGTCGCGTCCCTGACGGGCGCTCCGGAACATATCGCCATCTTGAACGACGCCGTTTCTGTCTCTATGGTCGTATGCGATTTTCCGGTGAGCGCGTTTCGGATACTTACCAAATCGACCTGCTTGTCCCCAAACTTCGCGGGTTCATGCGTACGCGCCACAACCGTCCCCGCCGCGTCGAGAACGGTTAGGAAGTCTACGCCGCCCTCAACGGCCACAAGCGTCGCCTCATTAATCAACTTGTTTCGCGACGCCGCGTCCTTTGAGGCCAAGTACGTGGAAAACGACGAAACGATGACCTCGTTCTCGGCGGCAAACTTGGCCGTATGCGTCGCGATATCGCTGTTACGCTTAACCGACGCCACCGCCACGTGGTGCGTAGCCTTCAACTTGTCGTACAAGGAGTTGACGACGAGCTTCCAAGCCAAGTCTACGGTGACCCCAGTGCTCGCGACTACGCAGACCGCGGCTATACAAACGCATGGGGTAAGGACTTTCGAACGAATGCTTGACGCCATAAAATAGCTCCTTATATGTTCACCTGCATCTCACGCAAGCGCCTGACGCGCTCTTCCG
>LIUJ01000194.1:0-4441 GCA_001462255.1 Fibrobacteria bacterium GUT77
CGTTGCAATGAATTATTTTTCATCTATATTATATTGAGAATAGTGTCCCTACTAACCGCCTGCCCGTGAAAAAAAGGGTATGGTAGCGGAGAGGTTGTACCATAAATGATGGATTATAAATACCTGCAAAACACGTACGTCCGGTACCTTCGCAATTTTCTTGTGAAGGACGAAATGACCGCCACGGTCTATGATAAGTTCATGGCGTTGGCTTACGCCGTGCGTAGTGAGTTTGTGGACCATTGGATAAACACCCAGCGGGGGTACATCGGCAAACGCAGAATTTATATCCTCTCCATGGAGTACACGCTTGGGAAGAGCCTCTACAACAATATGGTCAATCTCGGTATAGAGGAGGTTTTTACGGAGGCGGTGGGGTCTTTGGGCATCTCCGTAAAGGAGCTTTTTGAGAGGGACGACGAGTTTGATTTGGGTAATAGCGGTAAGGCTCGCGCGGTGGCTTGTATCCTTGAGTCTATGGCGACTTTGGGGTTGCCTTCCATGGCCTACGGGTTGCGCTACGATTACGGGCAGTTCCGTCAGGAGATAAGGAACGGCGCTCAGGTAGAGTTCCCGAACGACTGGTTGCACAAGGGGCATCCGTGGGAGATTGTTCGGCCGGAGTACGAGAGCATCGTGAAGTTTTCCGGCGAGAGTTCGCCCGTTGATCCGAGCAAGCCGCTTGGACCGCACGTATGGAAAAACGCCGAAGAGGTTTGCGCCGTTCCCTACGATATCCCCATTGTCGGCTACCGTAACGAGGTCGTCAATACCTTGCGGTTGTGGTCGGCGCGGGCCAACGAGGCATTTTTGCCGGATTACCAAAATCACAACGACTACGTTAGGGCCTGCGATGAGAAGTCGCAATCGGGGCGCATAACCAAGGTGCTTTTTCCCGACGAGGACGTCCGCCGCGCCCACGATCTTAGAATCCGTCAGCAGTATTTTTTGGTTAGCGCCGTCGTTCAAGACATTATTCGCCGCCACAAGCAGAACGGCAACAATATCGCGGATTTGGGCGCTAAGACGGCCATTCACTTAAACGGTAGCCGTTGCGCCCTCGCCATTCCGGAGATGATGCGCTTGCTGGTTGACCATGAGGGTATGGAGTGGAACGAGGCCTGGAAGATGACGCAGAGTATCTTTTCGTATTCGAGCAGCGCCGTGCAACGCGAACACGTCGAGATGTGGCCGGTTTACAAAATTACACAGCTTTTGCCGCGTATCATGCAGGTAATCTTCGACATCAACTTGGAGCACTTGGACCTTATCCGCGCGCGGGGGGGCCATGACGTAGACGTTTTGCGCAATCTTTCGCTTATTGAGGAGGGCGAGGTCAAGCGGATACGCTTTGCCGATATGGCCGTGCTGGGCTCCAATTCGGTGAGCGGCGTTTCCACCGCGCACACCGAGATACTCAAGAATTACATATTCCCGAACTACAACAAGCAGTATCCGGAAAAATTTTATTGCAAGCCAAGCGGGGTTTCGCATCGTCGTTGGTTGTACTGCGCCAATAGACCGCTTTCCGCGCTGATTTCGCGACCGATAGGCGACGGGTGGGTGCGGCGCCCGGAGGAGCTGTCAAAACTTGAGGCTTACGCCGCCAATCCCGATATACTTAAGGGTTTCGGGAACGTTAAGAATAGGGCGAAGTCGGAGTTGTGCGCGGCGCTTAGGGAGAAGGTTGGGACGGCTTTGGACCCCGCCATGCTATTTGACGTAAACTGCCGCCCGATACATACCTCCAAACGTCAGGTACTTCACGTGCTCTACGTATTGCATTGTTACCTCAAAATAAAGAAAGGCGGAAATCCGGCCTGCCGCCGTGCGCATATTTTCGCGGGCAAGGCCTCCCCGTCCGATTTTTTGGCCAAGCAGATTATCCTCCTGATCAACATCGCCGCCGACATAGTCAACGGCGACGCCGCCGTACGCGAGCAGATGCGCGTGGTTTTCATACCTAACTTCAGTGTGGGGTGGGCGGAAGAGTTGGTTACGGCCGCCGATCTCTCCGAGCAAATATCCATGGCCGCGTTCGAGCCGGCCGGTACTTTCAACATGAAGTTTGCCTTCAACGGGGCGCAGACTATAGCGAGCCGCGGCGGCTCGAACTTGGAGCTTATCAAGCGCCTCGGCGAGGAGAACGTTTTTGTTTTCGGGAAGACCGCTGAGGAACTTATGGCGTTGAACGGCTCGTACAATCCCGGAAAATTGTTGAACGAAAGCGAGAGTTTGCGCGAGATATTCGCTATGCTCGACTCGCACCTGCAAACGGTACCGGGCGGTCACGCCGTCTACCCGCTTATCTCCTCTTTAAAAGATTCCGACAGAAATTATGCATTATTGGATTTTGCTGATTATATTAATAAACAGGAGGCCGTAGACGTCCTGTTCAAAGACAAAGAGGCGTGGGGTAGCAAATGCCTCAAAAACATATCGAAAATGGGGTGGTTTTCCACGGATAGGCTTGTACGGGATTTCGCGGCGGGTATATGGAAGATAATTTGATTTTCAAAACTCTTCCCCAAAGCGCCGGTATCGGGCGCGTGTGGGCGGCGTAAGAGCGGGTAACCAAATGAAAAAGGGTCAGGCCGAAAAGAACGTAGCGGGCAAAGAAGCCCCACAGGAGCTTAGAGGCGAGCCCGTCGTCATCGGGTGGGGCATCGGAAAGGCCTATATGGTCGGCCGTACCGTGCAACAATCCGGCACCGCCGCTGTCGCGTCCATTTCGCGTGAGAGTGTCGGCGGCGAGATTATACGTTTCAACGAAATACGCGACAAGGCCCATAAGGATTACCAAAAACTCAGGCAAGACTTAGACAGCGACAGTGTCGTAGACTCGTCGATACTGAACACATACGAGTACATACTCGACGACCCGGCTTTCATAAGCCAGGTGGTGGAAACGATGTCGGTAAAGCTCTTCGATTTGGAAACGTCGATTCGAATGGTGTCCAACGAGTTCATAAAGGGGTTTGAGGCCGCCGACACCGCGTACTTCAAGGAGCGTGCCGGCGACGTGGTTGAGGTATGTGAAAAATTGGTGTCTTACTTGAACAACGAGGCAGGACGCGCCAAGACATTCGCCGAACCTGTCGTGCTCGTAGTGTTGCGCACTTTTACCCCTACGGACATTTTAGCCTACGACCGATCAAAGATCAGCGCCGTTATAACGACGAGCGGCGGTAAGACCTCGCACGCGGCCATTTTGGCGCGTTCGTACAATATCCCGGTCATCTCCGGCGTACGCAATATCACAGACTGCATTAAGCCGGGCGATGAGATACTTGTAGATTCCAACAAGGGCGTCGTCTTTGTCCATCCCGAAAAACACGTGGCGGAAGAGTACGCGAAGAAGACGCACGGCGAGGAGGTATATAGGGAGTTGCGGGCGAAGTGGGATCGTCCGGTTTACACGCGGGACGGGATACGAATAGAGGTGCTGGCCAACATATCGCTCCCAGAAGACGTTGACGACGCGGTGGCGAACGGGGCCGACGGGATAGGTCTTGTGCGTACGGAGTACCTGCTTTCAAACCGTAAGGATATGCCGCCGGAGGAGGCGCATATCGCCTACTACGAAGCCATACTGAAGGGGGGGCGCGGAAAGCATTGTACGATAAGGCTCATGGACATAGGCGGCGACAAAATTCCGCAATTCTTTGATATGCCGCAGGAGTTCAACCCGTTTATGGGTTGGCGGGCGATAAGGATATTTCTTGAGCGTAAGGAGATATTCGAAACCCAAATATCTGCGATTCTCAAGGCGGGTCGGGGTCACGATTATTCCATAATGGCTCCTATGGTCACTACCCTCCAAGAGTGGATTGAGGCGAAAGCTTTCATTCGCGAGGTAGCGTCAAAGCTTGGGGTGGAGATGCCAAAATGCGGCGTGCTCTTTGAGGTGCCGCTGGCCATATTGGAGATGGGTATGTTCATGAGGGAGATAGATTTTGCCTCTATAGGCACAAACGACCTGATACAATACCTAAGCGCCGCCGACCGCAACAACTCAAAGGTCAACTACCTCTACAATCCGGTGGAGCCCGCGTTTCTACGAATCATAAGAAGCGCCATAAAAACCGCCAACGACAACGGAAAGCAGCTTTCCATCTGCGGCGAGATGGCGGGGCATCCCTTACACACCGTATTGTTGGTAGGCTTGGGTTTGCGCAGATTCAGCGTGATTCCGAGAAACGTGCCTATCATAAAGGAGATCATAGCCAACATCAGTTTCGCCGAGGCCGCCGCCAGCATATCGTTGATAGACGTCATTGAGTCTACGGACGAGATGTTGGAGTGGCTTAAAAACCTTAATAACCGGTTGTTGGGGGATGTGTTGAAGAAGATTCCTTACGTGGAGAGCGCTGTGTAAAGTCAAATAAAAAGTCAAAGAATTAAAGTCAAATTCATATAAGGGGAGGGCTCTGTAACAGCG
>LIUJ01000194.1:4705-18713 GCA_001462255.1 Fibrobacteria bacterium GUT77
TTGCCTTTGACGTTAGCGTAACGCTTTTAGAATGCATCCCGTTAGGGATGCAAAGCTCGGTAGAAAGGCGCACCACCCCTAGAATATCTCGCACCCCGTTAGGGGTGCGGGAAACGTCAGCGTTTTTTGTTCCGCTCTTCCCGCTTTTTGGCCGAGGCTATTCTGGCGTTTGACATCAAACCCAATTCTTTGCGTAGTTTTGATATGAAGGGTTGCGTTGATTTGGTTTTTAGGGCGATGTGACTGTCGTTTAGCCCTTTGGCGTGGAGCGACTTGATCTTTGCCATCAGCTGTAGGGTCTTTTCCGAGTGGCCTTTTCTTCCGCTACGGCGGTCTATGTTTTTGGTCATAGCCTCCTCCACTCTTTTTTTGTCGTAGAGGCGGAAGAGTTGCTTGCCGCTTGAAATTACGATTTCGGGTTGCAGGAATCCCTTTTTGGTGGCGTTGTGTATCCAATCGGGGGTACACTTGAGTATCTTGGAGAGCTCGACGGCCGTCATCCAGTTGCACTTTTCAGGGTCGGTCCACTCAATTGTATGGCGTTGCCGCGGATCGTTGAAACGCTCTACCAATTTTCTATCGAAGATGTATATTTTGCGCCAGGAATTGGCGTTGAATAGGTAGCGCGGCGGTAGTATTTTGTTTATGACCAACTGCCTAACGTATTCGCGGGAAACGCCCAAGATTTTGGCGGCCTCGCAACTCCTTACGAGCGCGCCCCTCTTGCCCATAACATCCTTATCGGAATTTTTTTTGTTCACAAACCCCTCCGTTTTTTGATTTTACGGTCCGCCGAGACGGTATGAGGTAACGGCGCAACCGCCGTCCTTTATTATAAATATAATATGCTTGTGCGGGTGGTGTCAAGGAAAAAAGAAATATTGGAAAGACTCGGTGTTTTTTGGAATTTTGAGATTAACAAAAAAATATGTAGACAACCGCCTACGCATAAATTATAATATAATAGGGTGGGCATCGGACGGCCGGATGGGATACGGGGCCATGAGACGACACCGTTGCGGCGGCGAGTGCCTAATAATGCCGACATGGTGTTGGCGCAACATTACGGCGGACGGGGTATTTGTGATGGCGGATGTGAATAGTACGGGCGGCGGCGCGATAAACGCGGCAAAAACGACGAACTCGGTTGGCGTATGCCGCCTCGTCCGTTGGGCGTTTGTCATTTGCATGCTTTTTGCCGTTGCGGCGTTTCCGGATGTCGCGGAGATCAGCAAGTCGTTTAGGGATAGGGGCGTTGGGCTTGGAACTATAATAGGGATAGTCATTTTTTTGGGGACGGTCGTCGGTTTTTTGATATTTTTTTACGTCGGTTCGCGCCGTAAGTCCGATAAGATTCAGGAAGAACTCTCCTCCAAGCTCTTCGGCGACGGTTGCGAGCGCGCGAGGCTAACACGAGAGGAGATGAACGTTTTGCTGGGGATAGTGGCGTTCGCGCCCGATCCCCCTACCAAAGGGCATTTGATATTTGAGTCGTTGCCGCTTTACGAGCGTTGCTTGGACGTCTACATTGAGCATACGTTGCGCGTGCAGACGTCCGCCGGACGGATTGAGGAGCAGGACGATATCTTGCTCCGTTTGCGTAAAAAGATGGGTTACGCCATTCTTTCGCCGGAACAGCCGGTTGTTTCCACGCGCAACTTGAGCGTGGGGCAGAAGGTGTCGATTTTCGTGTCCGAGAATAAGAACGACGCCTTTGGCGCTACGGTGACGCATGTGGGTGAGTTTTGGTTTACGGTGCGTTTGCTTGAGGATTTTATGGGGATTGTGAGCCTCGGCGGCAGGGAGAAGATCTTGGCTTTTTTGCGGCAGGGCGACGCGGCCTACAGCGTTACGGCCAGGGTTAAGGAGTATTTGCAGTCGGGGGAGATAAGCTTTTTTCACAGTATAAAACTGTCGCGCAACCAGCATAGGCAGTATATGCGGTTGGATATCAGTTTAGGGCTCAGGTACACGTTGCTTACCAAGATCGGCGAGGAGGACAAGCCGCTCGGCGAGCCGCAGATAGGGCATACGGCGGATATCAGCGGCGGCGGCGTCTGCCTTGTCGCCAAGACCCCGCTTAGGGTCGGCGACGAGATATCGCTTTCTATAAACATACCCGGTTCCGCCGTAGGCGGCATAAAATCAAAGGTGCTCAAGGTCATTGCGGTAGACAGCAGGGGGGGCACGCAGTACAGGCATCTTGTGCAGTTTATTTCGATAGAACCGCAACAGCGGGAGAGGATCGTCAAGTACATTTTCGATAAACATAGGGAGATGTTGCAGATGCGGTAATGGGGGCGGCCGAGGTTAAAAATAAATTAAAGATGTGCAAAATATCCTTGCGCATATTATATTGTATTATATTTAGGTACGGTGCGTGTGAATATGGCGGATACAAAATATAAAAATAACGTCTTCGGCGCGCGCGGCGTTTTTGGCGGAGTCGCGTTGCGGTTGGTGTTGTGCGCGGTGTCGCTCGCGGTGTTAGGCGGAGCGATAGTCGCGCTTATGAGCACGTTCAAAGAGCGCAAGGTAGACGATTACCGCAGGGCGGATTCAAAGTGCGAGAGTGGGTTGCAGGAGGCATTTGTCAGGCTGAACCCCAACGGCTCGCAGGACACAAGTTGGTTGCGGGAGGCTTTTGCCAGAGTCAGCGGTGCGCCCGATTTCAGCGAGGAGTTTAAGGGTGAGCCGGACGAGGACGGGGCCTATTTCAGCGTTGTGTTCAAGCGGGAGAATAGGGGCGATACGTTGTTTTTTAAGATAGTGTCGACCGGAACAAGCGGTTCCGTAACGCGGGTTCAGGAGCGTACGTTCAGGCTTGAGGTTTTAGGTGAAAACGATTCGGTGTGGATAAACGAGGACATAAGGTAGGCGAGGCGTTAGATGAGTCTTTTCAAAAAAATGGGCGGGCGTGGGTCCACGGTGGGATTGGATATAGGCAATCATACCTTAAAGATTGTCAAACTGCGCCACCAAAAGGACGGCTATTTTCTTGAGGCCACAGGCATCAAGGAACTGCCCAAGGGTACCATTGAGGGCGGCGAGATAAAAAAGAGGGATGCGTTGATAGACGCGATTACCGGTCTTGTCAATCAGTGCGACCCGTCTATACGGGAGGTCGTGTTTTCCATGGGCGGGCACGGGATCATCTCCGATAAGATTACATTCAAAATTGAGGATGACGACAACGCCGAGGAATTGATACTGTGGGAGGCCAGCCAACGCAGTCCGTTTGACGTAGATGACATAACGCTTGATTACAAGATACTGCGCCGCTTTCCGAACTCCCGTGAGACGGAGGTACTTCTTGTGGCGGCCAAGAACCAAGTATTGCAGAGCTACCTCGATTTGATTTACGACGCGGCGCTCGTTCCGGTCATAGTAGACGTGGACGCTTTCGCCGTTACCAACAGTTACGCGCTTGAGTGCGCGGGGTTGCCTGACATGGGCACGGTCGCGCTAATCAACATAGGCCACAGCACGACGAGCGTGACTTTCATAAGGGACGGCATTTACCATTCCTCACGCGATATTTCCACGGCGGGGGAGCTTTTTAACCGTATAATCCAACGCAATATGGGTATAACGAGCGAGGAGGCGGGGCAGGCGGTGAAGGGCAAGGCGTCCGGCGTCGATATGAACCAACTCAAGCAAAGCATCAGCTTGGCCGCGGAGGAGCTTTCGTCCGGTATTGACCTTGCTTTTTCATATTACAAAAATTCGGAAAAGACCGATTCCTTAGACAAGGTCGTGCTTTCCGGCGGCGGGGCGTACATACCTACCTTAGCGCAGTTTTTGGAGTCGCGCCATCAGACCAAGGTGCAGATATCGAATCCGCTTGCCCATATTCAATACAACAAAGGACTTTTTGGGAGTACGGGAGTGGAAAACATAGGCGCGCTCCTCACCGTGGCCGTGGGGCTTGCGCTCAGGAAGACTGGTGGATGATATGATAGAAAAAATAGAGATAAACTTACTGCCTGTGGAATATAGGGTGCGGAAGCGGAATTTCAACTTGTCACGCTCTATAGTATATCCGGCGCTTGCGATTGTAGTGCTTGGCGTCGGTGCCTTTTTTTACAGCATATACCTTAATGATAAGCATGCGCGGCTTACGGAGGAGATCGCGGCGATTGAGAAAGAGATAGCCGCGAACAAGCACGTTCAGGATGAGATAAACAAGCTTCGCAAAGAGAAGCAGATCACCGACGAAAAGATAAGGGCGCTTGAGCGCATAAGCGTGGATAGGGAGAAGTGGGTGAGGCTTCTTGAGGTATTCAGCGGCAGTTTGCCGCCGTACTCGTGGCTTATCACCATTAAGGACGAGCGCGGGCCGCCCGAAAAGGTGCGGTTGGAGGCGCGGACGTACTCGTTTCCCGAAGTCGCCCACTATATGAGCAAACTTGAGGAGACGGAGTACATAAAGAGCGTCACTCTTGCCGGTATTGAGCAGGTACAGGGGCACGATCGTAAGGTATACAAGTTTAACATAACTTGCGACATAAACGCCGATGTCGGTCTGCGGCCGGTTCTTGAGGGCGACGAGCCGGTTAAGGAAGAGGGCGCGGCGGCGTCCGCCGGAAAGCGGCGCGGCAGGGCGAGCGGCGGAGGTAAAAAATAATGGCAAATCAAGCGTCTAAAAAAGAGAAGCCCAAAAAGGGAAAGTCCAAGTTCGACATAAAGGATCCGAACGTCAGGAATGTCCTTATCGGCGTCGTGGTTATCATTGTGTCGGGTTATCTTTGGTTCGACGGGTTTTACAGCCCTAAAATGGAAGAGATTAAGAGTCTCTCCGAAAAAAAGGAAAAGGTTGAGGCCGAGTTGCTCAAGATCAACGCACTTAAGCCGCAACTTGAGAGGTTGCGCCAAGAGGCCGTTATTATGGCGGCAAAGCTTGACTCGCTCAAAAACATTTTTCCGGACAGAAAAGAGGTGCCGCGTTTGATTCGTGAGATTACCGCGGTGAATAGGCGTAGCGGCGTGATTACGACGCGTTTTACGCCCATGCCGGACGTTGAAAAAGAGTATTACGTAGAAAATAAGTACAACGTATCCATGTTGGGCGATTACCATAACTTGGGCGCGTTGTTCAGTTATTTCGCGAATTTTCAGCTCATTGTCAATTTGGACAATGTGTCTATAAGCGCGAATCCGGGATATGGGGGCGGAAACAAGACTTTGGGGCCGTATGAGGAAAGGCCGCCATCCGTGCTTGCCGCCTTTGAGTTGACGACTTTTTCATCCAGAAAATGAAGTATAGGGGAAAAATGTATCGAACATCTCATTTGTTGATCGCGTTTTTTTGCGCCGCTTGCGCGGCGTACGCGCAGGATGCCGGCAAGAGCGCCGTCGCCGCTCCCGCCGCCGCGCCGTCAAAGGCCGTTGCTTCGTCAAAGACCGCCGCCTCCGCCGCGCAAGATAGACCTGTCGTTAACGGCCTCGAAATCAGGGCCGGCGCGCGCGGTATGATTTTGATCATAAACGGCTCCGGTCCCATAGCGTTAGGCGGCAAACCGGCCGATTTCGAAAAGGTTACGGCTAAATATAAGGAGTTGCGCGTCAATATCGCCGGCGCCGGCTCCGCGCCGGGCGCCGCCGCGATGTTCAATCCGCCGCCGGATCTTCCGGTAAAGAGCATAGCGTTGGCCAATGTTGCGAGCGGTCTCTCCATAACCATAAAAATGCGCGGCGTGGTCAACGGCCCTATAGACGTAAAAAACAGCAACAATCAGGTGAGAATACTTTTGACAAGGGACGCGTTGCCGGAGATTGTTTGGTCGTCGGAGAAAGGTATTGTCTCCGCCCCTCCGCCAAGCGCCGCGCCTAAGACGGCGAACGCTCCGACTTCGGCTCCGGCCAAGGGCGCGGCCGCCGTGCCGCAAAAACAAACGTCCGGTGCGCCGAAAGTCGTGTCCAAATCCGAAACGCCGAAGGCGCTCCCGCCGGAACCCAATATCCCGCCCAGCGGCGAGGTTACAAAAAGAACCCCTGACGGGGAATTGGTACGGTACAAAGTTTTCGGCCGCGATCCGTTTGTTCCGCTTCTAAGAGACACTTCTACGACGGCGTTGCCCAATGTTGAGAACCTGAAGCTTGTCGGCGTATTGGAGGACGCCCGTGAGCGCATAGCGCTCGTGGAGGATTTCAAAAACGGAAACAAAGCGTTCGCGTTGCGCACCAACGACGCGGTGGCGCAAGGAAAGGTATTGCGCGTGCATAGGGATAAGGTGGTTTTTTTGATAAGGGATTTTGAGGTGTCGCACTCCTATACGCTCGGTTTGACCAAGTAGCGGCGCCTATACGGTTTCGTTTGACAGGTAGTTTCAGATAAAAGGGGATAGTATGACAAAGACTCTTGCTTCACGGTTGATATCGGCGGCAGTCATGGCCGTATCCGTTAGCGTTTTCTCCCAACAGCCGCCCCAACAAGCGCAACCGCCGCAGGCGCAGCCGCTTAGGGCGCAACCGCCGCAGGCGCAACAACCTCAGGCGCAATCGCCGCAGACGCAGGCGCCCATAGGCAGGCCGGTTGCGCCCTCGGAGCGCTATAACGTAAACGGCGACAGAATCGTCGACTACTTCGACGTCCACGCGGCGGAGTTACGGAGCGTGCTACGCCAGCTCAGCGCTTACAGTGGCAGGGACATCGTCAGCAACGACGGCATCAAAGCGACGGTAACGCTCTCCGTGACCAACAAATCTTGGCGCGAAATACTCGCCATAGTCTGCATGGTCCACGGTTTGGCGTTTGTGGAGGAACCGTCGTTCATATATGTTATGACGCGCGAGCAAGCCGCGACCTACAACGCGAGTATGAGCAAAAGCGGGGACGGCGGCGGCATGGGGGGGATGCCCATGGGAGTGGATCTGGCGGGGCCCCTCGTTCGCGAAGTCATACCCATGCGTTTCACCACCGCGTCCGAGACCGGAACGGCCATAACGCCGTTTCTCACGCAAAGAGGTAAGCTGACGCCCATCAAGCACACCAACGCCCTCGTTATAGTGGATACCGACGATAATTTGAGGCAGTTGAAGAATTTGGTCGCGCAGATAGACGTCCAAACGCCGCAGGTTTCAATTTCCTGTAAAATAATAGAGACGACTACCGAGGCCGTTCAGAACATGGGTATAGACTGGGGTTTCGTCGGCGCCAAAAACAACGTTACGGTCGGCCAATTCGGTAACCAGTTCGGTACGCTCAAATATCCCGAAGGCGGTATAAGCGGAGTTCCGGGTGGGATTACCTACGGCCTACTGTCGCCGGAAAAGTTTGGCGTGGCGTTGGATTACCTCTTCAGAGACACCAAGACCGAGATAGTTGCCCAACCGCAGATCACAACGCTGAACAACAAGGAGGCCAACATATCAATCGGCGAACAGCGAGCCATTTCGAGCGTGAACGCGGAAGGTACCGGAATTACGCAAATGGTTAGCGTCAACACCCAGTTGACGGTTACCCCGTACGTTTCCGGCGAGGGAAAAATCATGATGACGCTTAGTACGAGCAAGGAAGACTTCGGCCCACTCGTCGACGGAAACGTCACAACGCTCCAAAAAAGCGCCAAAACAAACGTCCTTGTCAACAACGGAGAGACCGTGGTTATAGCCGGACTCACGTCAAATAAGAAGAACGCGATAAGTACCGGCATACCGTTCTTAAAAGACATACCGATCGTCGGATACCTGTTTAAGCGTTCCGAAAAAAATAACAACAAAACGGACTTGGTGATATTCGTTACGCCGCATATCATCCATTCGGAGATTTGACGTGGAGGGTAGGGGCGGGCATAAAACCCGCTCCTACGTGATATTAGCTACTAATTAAGATAAGTCATTTAAGATTGATTACGGGGGGAGCCCAAAGCTATCGCTTCAAATACCCTTTCAAATACTTCCCCGTAACCGACGCCGGATTTTTCGCCACCTCTTCCGGCGTTCCTACCGCCACTATCGTGCCGCCTTTGTCGCCGCCGTCGGGGCCTAAGTCCACTATGTAGTCGGCGCATTTTATCACGTCCAAATTATGTTCTATGACTATCACCGAATTGTCTTTATCAACCAACTCCTGTATGACGGACATCAGCATCCTTATATCCTCAAAGTGTAGCCCCGTGGTAGGCTCATCCAAAATATAAAGCGTTTTTCCCGTCCCCCTTTTTGACAGTTCCGACGCCAACTTCATCCTTTGCGCCTCGCCGCCGGAGAGCGTCGTGGCGGATTGACCTAATTTGATGTAGCCTAAGCCTACCTGCGACAGAACTTGCAACTTTTGTTTTATCGCGGAAAGGTTATCGAAAAAGGCCAGCGCCTCGTCTACCGTCATCTCCAAAACGTCCGCGATGGATTTTCCCTTGTAAAGAACCTCAAGCGTCTCTCTGTTGTAACGTTTGCCGCCGCAAGTTTCGCATTTTACGTAGACGTCGGGCAGAAAGTGCATCTCTATCCGTAGCTCCCCGTCGCCCTCGCAGGCCTCGCAACGACCGCCTTTGGTGTTGAAGCTGAAGCGCCCCGGCAGGTAGCCGCGGATCTTGCTTTCCGGGAGCATTGAGAAAAGATTTCTTATCGCGTCGAACACTTTTGTGTAAGTCGCCGGGTTGGAACGCGGGGTGCGGCCTATGGGGGATTGGTCTATGTCGATTACCTTGTCTAAGTGCGACAACCCGTCGATACCTTTGTACGGAAGCGGCGTTACCCGCGAGCCGTATAGCTTTTTTTGCAACGCGGGGTAGAGCGTTTGGTTGATAAGCGAGCTTTTGCCGGAGCCGGAGACGCCCGTTACGCAGATAAGCATACCCAGCGGGAAGGCGGCGTCCGCGTTTTTAAGGTTGTGGCCGGAGGCGCCTTTGATCTTTACCGATAGACCGTTGCCGCTTCGCCTCTGTTTTGGTATTGATATTGAGCGTTTGCCGGATAGGTACTGGCCGGTGAGCGAGTTCGGCGACTTTGCCACTTCGGCCGGCGTGCCGGCGGCCGTCAGTTTGCCGCCGTGGACTCCGGCGCCTGGGCCTATGTCTATTAGGTAATCGGCGGCCTCCATGGTCTCCATATCGTGTTCGATGACGACCACCGTGTTGTCGAGGTCGCGTAGGGCGGTGAGCGTCGCCAATAGGCGGGCGTTGTCCCGCGGGTGAAGGCCGATGCTCGGTTCGTCGAGTATGTATAGTACGCCGGTCAGACGCGACCCGATTTGCGTCGCCAGCCGGATGCGCTGCGACTCTCCGCCGGAGAGCGTGGCCGCCGCCCGGTCGAGCGTTATGTACGACAGGCCGACGTCGTTCAAAAAGCCGAGCCGTTGTAGGATTTCGCGAATAACCGGTTTGGATATCTCTTTAGCGTTACCCTTCGGGATGTAGTTTTTAAAAAATTTTAATGCCGACTCTATCGACATGGCGGATACCTCGGCGATATTCTTTTCATTGATAAGCACCGCCAAAGGTTGCTTCTTGTAGCGTGTTCCTTTGCAGGCCGGACACGCTTTTTGCGTCATGAAACCTTCTATCCATCGGCGGATATCTTCGGAGGCGGTGTCTCTGTAGCGGCGCAACAGATTTGGGGCGACTCCCTCGAAAGCCCGGTTGAAGCGGGCGTGGCTCTTACCGTCCTTTCCCTCGAACTCTACCTCCATCTTCTCGCCGTCGCTCCCGTATAGGAGGATGTCTTTGTGTTTTTGCGACAGCGATTTGTACGGTTTGTCCATAGGTATTTTGTAGCGTTTGCAAACGGCGTGGAGCATGTGGTTGTTCCACCCGCCGTCGATGTAGGCGCCGTTCCACGGGATTATCGCGCCCTCAAGCAGCGTTTTTGTTTGGTCGGGGGATACGAGATCGGGGTCGACCTCCATGAGAAATCCCAAACCGTGGCACTCCTCGCAGGCGCCGAGCGGGTTGTTGAACGAGAACATGGCGGGGCTGGGTTCCTCGCAACTGATTCCGCAGATCGGGCAGGCTAAGCGCTGTGAGAATAAAAGCTCCTCTTTGCCGGCGACGTCTATTATCACTGTCTCCTCGATGCTAACGGAGAGCGCCGTTTCGATGGATTCGGTTAGGCGCGGCGCGATTGTCGGCGAGTTGACCAAGCGGTCGACCACGACTTCGATCGTGTGCTTTTTATTTTGGTCGATGCGGATATCGTCGTCAATATTGTAGACGGTTTTATCCACACGTACCCTGACGTACCCGCTCTTTTGCAATTTTGCGAGGAGTTCTTTGTGAACGCCTTTCCTATTATTGACGACGGGGGCGAGGATTTGGAATTTTACCCCCGCGTCGAGCGCCAAGATTCTGTCGGTTATCTCCTGTACCGACTGTCGGGCGATGACACGCCCGCACTTGTGGCAGGTGGGCGTCCCCACGCGGGCGAACAGCAGGCGCATGTAGTCGTGGATTTCGGTGATCGTTCCCACAGTGGAACGTGGGTTGTGCCCGGAGGTCTTTTGTTCGATTGATATTGCCGGCGACAACCCGTCGATCCTATCGACGTCCGGTTTTTCCATGAGGCCCAAGAACTGCCGCGCGTAGGAGGAGAGCGACTCTACGTAGCGGCGTTGGCTTTCGGAGTAGAGCGTGTCGAAAGCGAGCGACGACTTTCCGGAGCCGGAGAGCCCGGTGATTACCGTAAGGCTGTTTCGCGGTATGGTGACGTCGATGTTTTTGAGATTGTGGACGCGCGCGCCCTTAATGTCTATGTTACGCATTTAGATTCTCTTATTCCGTAATATCGCTGTGATAAATGGCAAACGCCTCGTTTACCGCGTCCATTACCTTTTCTCTGTTGAACGGTTTGAATAGGCATGGGAATTTTACGGTTTTGTTGATCTTTATTATTGTGTGCTTGGGGTTGTACCCGAAGCCGGTCATTAGCGCGAAGCGGCATTGGTATCCCTTTTCTTTTACCGCGTCGACCAGTTCGTACCCGTCCATTTCCGGCATGGCGATGTCGGTGATGACTAAGAAGTACGGGGACGCGGCCAAAGCCTCAAACGCAGCCGCCACGGTGGGCACGGCCGTCACCTCCCATCCCATAGTTTCTAAGTAGAGCCTCAGAAATTCAAGGACGTCCGCCTCGTCGTCTATGACCAATATGCGCCTATTCTTTTCTTTTAAAGAGTCCATTTGTCTTATCTATCAGTTCCTGTTTTCCGAACGGTTTCGCAATGTAAGCGTCCGCGTTCATTATGTGTAGCCCTACCATCTGGTCCAACTGCTGGCTTTTGCCGGAGAGGATCGCGATAGGGACGTCCTTAAACTCGTCGCACCGGCGGATCTGCTTGAATACGGCCCACCCGTCCAGTTTCGGCATACAGATGTCTAAGAGTATGGCGTCCGGTCGATACTCTTTGATTGTGTCCATAGCCGCTTCCGGCTCAAGAACCTCTCGTACCTCAAACTTATCGGTTTCAAGCACGAGTTTGACGAGATCGGCGATGTCACTGTCGTCCTCGATGACTAAAATCTTTTTTTTCACGATACCCCCCCTTTATTTTCTTGAGAACTCGGCGAAAAGCCACTTCCAGTATCTAAGCGCAACCAAAAACGCCGCCGCCGCCGCGACAAATCTTAAAGCGTTGGCAAGCGACCCTATAAACTCGAAACTGAGCGGTTGCGGTATAGTTTCAAGCCCGGCCGCGGCCAAAATCAGCGCCGCAGTGACAAAAAGTATCAAATAATACGGGCGTATGTGCATGGCCTCGCCCAAACGCTTGCTGAGATAGGCAAGCACTAGCATCATAATCACCGCCGTCGCGTCAAAAAAGAATAAAGGTTGTTCGTATATCATTATTTAACGGCCGCCCCCCCTTACTTCCTGGTGCTCATAGACAAAAACAACCCCGCCACGCTGAACGTTGAACTCATACTGCATCCCAACAGGGCCGTTGTTCTCACTATACCGATATACACGTCCCCCTCCGCTATCAAAAACGTCCCCACAAAGATTGCTCCCAACAGCAACGACAATAAAAACCCCAAATACGGGGCGTTTCGGTTAATCTTCTTCCTATAAAAGGCCGATATCAGAAACGCGACCACGTTTAGCCCCATACAACAGACTACGTACCCCACGATAAGCAACTCATCAAACGTCGACGGAAACTCCATTCTTGCCTCACTTTTTTCCAAACGCGTTCATAAACGCGTCCTGGGGTTTGGAATGGGTAATCCCGCTCATAATACCCTCCCTACCGCTGAACTTTGACGAAACGGCTATGCCTTTTGGGGTCACGCTGAAGCAACGTATGTCTTTTTGATGGTCGCTGCCGCGCATCTTCAAAAAACATAGCGCTTTCTCTATGGCGCTGTCTATCTCCACGTACCTAAGGAGTACGTATGTGTCTACGATGAACGGTATCTTGCTGGTGATTTGCGACAGATTTCCCAAAAGGCTGTCGTTTTCACGCAAAAGCACGCTCGTGACGCCCTCACGCTTGAGCGCGTTTATGAAGCGTCGCTCAAGGTCGCGTCGCTCGCTTGGATCGTGCGCCAATGGCTCAAAATGGGTCATGGAGTCTACGACGACGCGCTTAGCGCCCAGTTCCTCTATTAGAGTGACGAATTTTCCGTCGGGTTTGTCGAACTCGTCAAGCGCCGTCTCCGGATCGGAGAAGACGATTTTAAGCTTCCCATCCGCCTCCAACTTCTTCAAGTCCCACCCGAAGCGCATGGCATCGTGATAATACTGCTGCGGAAACTCCTCAAAAGTGAGGATGAGACCGGGTTCGTCGTACATGGTTATGCCGTTGTATATGAACTGCATTCCGAGTGTGGTTTTACCGGTGCCGGGGGCGCCTTCGACGAGGTTGGCGGAGTTTTCGAGCAGACCGCCGCAAATCATGCTGTCTAGGGACTTTATGCCGAAGGGGACCCGAGGGTCGCGGGGGTTGCGGGGTTCGGTGTTTATGTCGCTCATGTTTTGTCCGTCTTTCTTAAAGTCAATGTAAAAATCAAATAATAAAACAAACGCAAAAAAATAAAGATTATGAAAACAAATGTACAATAACGGCTTTTTGTACGTGTAATCGATTTTCGGCTTCGGCATAGGCTATGCAAGCTTCTGAGTCTAGTACCTCGCTTGTGATCTCTTCGCCTCGGTGGGCGGGTAGACAGTGGGAGACTATGGCGTTTTGCGGGGCTTTGGCCATTAGTTCCGCGTTGACTTGATAAGACTTGAAAGCTTGCTTGCGCTTTTCGGCTTCGGCTTCTTGGCCCATGCTTGCCCATACGTCGGTGTAGATTACGTCCGCCCTCTTTACGGCCTCGCCTAAGTCGGCGGTTTGTGATATGTCGCCGCCGGAGGTCGCGGCTATCTCGTCGCATTTGCGCAGTAGGTCGGCGCGCGGTTCGTAGCCTTTAGGACCGGCGTGGGTAAAGCGGTGACCCAGTTTGGCGCATAGCACCATTATGGAGGCGCATACGTTATTACCGTCGCCCACGAAGGTTATGTTCAGTTTTTCGTTGGGGCGTACCTCTTCCAACGTTTGCCCGAAGGCCAAGGCCTGACATGGGTGGGCCAAATCGGTTAGGGCGTTTATTACGGGGATGGAGCACGACGATGCCAACCGCGTTAGCGTATCGTGCGCGAAAGTTCGCGCCACTATAAGGTGTACGATTCGGTCTAAATTGCGCGCCACGTCCTCCACACTCTCCCGCTTGCCCATGCCGACGGATTCCTGGGGTAGGTTGATGGCGTGGCCGCCCAGTTCGTAGATGGCCGTCTCGAAAGACACGCGCGTGCGTAGCGACGGCTTTTCGAAGATGAGCACGCCGGTTTTGCCGCATAGCGCCCCGTTTTCGGATATGCCCCTGGCTTCCTTGAGCTTGGCGGCAAGGTTTAACACCCCGCCGATCTCCTCGGCGGAATATTCAAACAGCGTCAGTAGGTCTTTTTTTTTCATAATCGACTAAAATTATTTAAATATGAATGGCACTTGTCCGTACTATTACCTACTAACACGGACGGGCGGCAATAGGCCGCTCCCGCGTGTGCGTCAACCGGCCATATTGCCGAT
>LIUJ01000195.1 GCA_001462255.1 Fibrobacteria bacterium GUT77
CACAAATTTTGTAACAGTCTCTTAATTACCTTTTTCATGTTCATATCTCCACAATTCTTAGTATATGGTATAATTAGAAAATCATCTAAATTTATCATCTTTCCATGGCCATTGTTCTATTTCTTTTTCCTCAACTACTTTGTAAATTGGCACTCCTCGAGACCACAATCCCCAAAATATTGTTCTGTTGCAAATATTACAATGAATAAATTGTACGATTGAGTATATAGGATCTGAATTAAGCAACTTTTCCATCATTTCTAATGGGCAATCACCCCTAATAACTTTCATTTTTCCGGAAGTACAACGTTCTATCAAAGCTTCACATGTAGCATGAATGTTTATATTTTTGTCCTCATTTAAAACTACAATTGTATCACAGCACAAACAAACTTCTTTCATTATATTTTCTCCTAATCAACTAAAAAATCATAGATATACACAATAAAAAGACGTTTCAATGTTTACGGCTCCACATTCCTTCCACGCGATCGCCGTAGAGCCTGACATCATCCCGCAACAGCATGTAGTTGTTGACGGAAAAAAGCGGTATTTCCCTATACTCTCCCAAGCGCACGCGCGAGTCGGTCTCGTCGCCGAACCACATCGACGCGAAGTGCAGTTGCTCCGTAAGATTTTCAAGCACCGCCTCCGATACCCACCCGACCGCGCAATCGTACCTTCCGCTTACGAGCGTTTTCTCATACGTCGTCGCGTCGCCGCCTATCGCGTCCGTCGCCAAACCGGCGGCGGTGAAGTCGGCGCGCAGTTTTTCGGCAATGGCCGTCGATATCGGATCGTCGTTTCGGTAGATGAGTTTTATCGGTTTAGGCAACTCCGGCGGCGAGGTGCGGCCGGGTTTTTGCCCCACCGCGGCTTCGTGCGCCGTTACGCAAAAAATCTCCTCACCCTCGGCTTTTACAACATTTTTGAGCAGATCCAACCCGCTCACGGCGCCGCGTATGAATATACGCAGTTGATCGTTGGCCGACTTGGCGGCCAAAAAGTATCTGTCAGACGGAAGGCGCACCAACATAGATTTGCCTTCAAGTTCCGTCCTTGCGGTTTCCAAATCCGCCATGGCGTATATTGTCATCGCGGCGTACTTACCCCGCGTGAAGGAGCTCATCGCGTCGGGATCGTTGCCGAATTGCACGACACATTCCGCGAGGTACGCGGTATTTTCCGACAAACTGTTCGCGTTGGGCAATAGTTTTACCGCGTCCGCCGACGATCCGGCCGTATAGTAGGAACCGAGCATAAACGAAGCGTCGATTAGGGCGGGCGTGCGTAGGCGTTGGAACGCCAGCGGGTCGGGTTTGGCAAGGCGTATACGGATCGTCTGCTCGTCGGCGGCGCTGAACCCGCCGACTAACGGCTCTTTGCCGGTTACGTATCCCTCCGCGCCCTGCACGTTGCGGAAGATGGCCAACCCATGCGCCGGACGCTCTTTTAAGTGGCGAGACCACAGCTCTATAAAATCGAGCGCCGTGGCTTTGCGCCCGTTGGCGCGCTTTATCACTTGCGTAAGCGTAAATTCAAGCCTCCGGTGGGTCGAATCGGTCACGTTAAACAGCTTGCGCTCCGAACCGTCCCGCCCAAACGGATTCATGGCGACCATCTCGGCGACGGCTTCGTCCAAAAAACCGCGTTGCAGGTAGACGGCCGCTTTTCCGCCGGCAACGGGCAACTCCGCTTCCCTCCGCTTCTCCTCGGCACGTCTCAAGAGCGAATCCTCGATGTCCATCTGCTCAAACTCCGCCCTGCGCAAGCTATCGGCAAAACGCTTCTCCTCCTCCACAATATAGTCTCCGGGAACGGCGCGCTCGGCCCCCATTGTGTCAACGAGGTTGACCTCCCGCTTTGGAGTTACGACTTCCTTTTGGTCGACCCGGGTTTCCTTACCCGCGCGGACGGGGCGAGGCGTGCATGATGCGGTCAACAGAACGGTAAATACCGCGCTTATGACGCAGACGGATACCGCTTTTAATGTACGGGTCATTCGGCGCTCTTTCTGCATAACTCCTGAGCGCCCTCGCACTGTTGGATGTAGGCGTTGAGGACGGTTCTTGCCTCTTTCTTCTCCTCGGCGCTCATGCGTTCGTACTGACTCTGAAAGGCTTGCGCCTCTTTGCAGGCGTCTTTCATGTATTGACACCGCTCGTTATCGGGGACGTTGTTAAAATCCACGGTGGTGGTCTTGGGCGCGCACGCCGCCGCGATTACCGCGCAGAGGGATAATGCCGTAAAGATTTTGTTTTTGTTCATTTGCGTTGATCCTTTGTATCAATAATAATTTTAACAACCGCCCGTATGGTTATCGCCGCACCGACCGGGCCCTCCGCCGACGCGTCGTGGTCTTCACTCCTTGCGCGCTCCTAAGCCTATGGAGCGCTTTGGTCTTTATCTGCCGCACCCGCTCCCGCGTGATTTTGAACTTCCGCCCTATCTCATCCAGCGTATAGGGGTTGTCGTGGTCTATTCCGAAGTACAACTTTATAATGTCACGCTCGCGATCGGTCAATCCGTCGAGCATCTGCCTGATTTCCTCGTGCATCGACATAGACTGAATGTTTTCGTCGGGCCCGCTGCTGTCCGGCGTGTTCACGATTAAATCTATGAGCGTGGAACCGCTGTTGTCCTTTATGGGCGCGTCGAGCGAGACGTGGCTGTTCGATATGGAAATGGTCTCCTGAACGGTAGCCTCCGGCATCGAGAGCTCGCGAGCGATCTCGGCGGTGTCGGGCATACGGTTGAGACGCTGCTCCAATTCTATCTGCATCTTGCTTATCTTATGGATCGCTCCGGCGCGGTTGAGCGGCAGACGCATAATCCGCGACTGCTCCGCCAATGCCTGCAAGATGGCTTGCCTGATCCACCACACGGCGTAAGATATGAAGCGGAAATTTTTCTTTTCGTCGAAACGCTTGGCCGCCTTCACAAGCCCCATATTGCCCTCATTTATGAGATCGCACAAGGAGAGCCCCTGATTTTGGTAGTTTCGGGCCACGCTGACCACAAAGCGCAAATTGGCTTTGATGAGCGCATCCAACGACGCGCGGTCGCCGCTCTTGATTTTGGCGGCCAGCTCCGCCTCGCGCTCGGAGGTAAGCGGCTGCAACTTCCCTATCTCCTTAAGATAGAGCGCCAGACTCCCCTCCTCAATAATCGGCATATTAGGCTTGTTCATAAGCTATTAAATATACATTGTGGGTAGTGAAAAGTCCAAATGTTTTTTTGTATTTGTGAATATTACGCAACAATAGCGGGTTTTATTATCCGTGTCACGGTTATTTTACTGTTCGACAGTAGGAGTTTGGGAACAAACGTCATCCCCTATCTCCTCTTGGAAGACTTCTTCCCGCTTCCGCCGTGATGCTGCCCGATTTTTTTGACCGGCGCCTTGTGATGCTCAGCTACCGCCGGCGCCGCTACCGGCTTCGGCAACAACCACTTCTGCTGAACCAACCCCAACGCGCTCGACAACGTCCAATAAAACACCACGCCAGCCGGAAACCCGTTGAACATTACAAGCATGATAATCGGCATCATGTATATCATGGCCTTCTGATTCGGATCCTGCAACGCCTGCTTCTGTTGGAAGAAGGTCAACGCGGCCATAATTATGGGCATAAGCGCAACATTAGTGCCATAGAGCGGTATGGAAAACGGCAACGTAAATAACGCCTCCGGTTGCGACAAGTCTTTCACCCACGGGATCAAGTATGTGGTGGCGGCGCGCAACTCCACCGCTTTCCTAAGCACAACGAAAAGCGCAATAAATATAGGCATTTGCAAAAACATCGGCAGACATCCGGGATTCAGCGGGTTGATGCCCTCGGCCTTGTAGAGCGCCATCATCTCCTCGCTGAACTTCTGCTGATTGCCCTTACCGTACTTCTGGCGCAACGCCGCAATCTTGGGCTGGAGGTCGCGCATTCGCATCATAGACCTATTGCTACTTTGCGTTAACGGGTATGTGACGATCTTAGAAAGTAGCGTCAGTAAGAATATGGAGAGTCCGTAGTCTTTCAGAAGCTTGTGAAAATATATCAGAAGTTTGAGGATGATCTCCGCGATAGGCGGAAACCACAAATCCGACCAAAAGATATAACGCGCCCAACTAAGTACCGGAAAGAGCGTCTTCTCAAACTTCAAACCGTGCCGCGATAATTCACCCACCTTGCCCGGACCGGCGTAAATCCAATCGCGGATTTCACTCGCCGTCGCATCGGCTTTATAGTACACGGAATAATCAATATCGATGTTTTTGTCTTTCCCTTTCGACGCACCCTGCGACGACTTGGCGGCGTTCCACCCCTCAATTACGATGTCGGCGTCGCGGAGCGAATCGGCTACAAGCGCCACAAAGAAGTATTTGGAGCTTACTCCAACCCAGCGGTAACTTCCCGACGGCTCCTCTTTACCCCTTTTACTCATTTCAAAGTGATTCACGCTACGCCCGTCGGAGTAGTGGGCGCGCCTTTTGTCTATTGTACCGCCGAAGGGAACATCCTGCGATGCCTCGGAATCCTCTATCCCGCCAACCCACCCCACCGTAACTTTTTGATTGACAACGGCATCTCCGCGAACCGTGTAGCCGATTTTATACGTATCGTCGGCAAACAAAAACTCTTTTTGTACTGACTTGCCCGACAACGACTTAGCTTCAAGAACAACGGTTTGGACGGCGCCGTTTCCCGTATCAACCTTAACAACGGCAAAAAATACGCTGTCAAACGATTCATTATTAATAGAAAGTTGCGCGCCGCCGACGCTACCCGTCGGAAGCAAATCCACAAAACCTTTTTTGCGGGCGGAGGAGGCGTACTCGTAATCTTTCATCTTCAATGAGATAATCCGCCCGCCCCTCGTACTGACGGCGACTATAAGCCTATTTGTCTCAACGGTCAGCGTATCTTCAACAAGCTGAACCGCGGCGGCGGTATCCGTCTCGGCGATTGTACTGTCGGCATTGTTTGCCGGCGACGCCGTCGCGGTCTTGCCGCCCGGCGGGATAATCTTTATTGTTGTCGTATCTTTGGCGTCGCCGCCTTCGGACGACGCGGCTTGAGCGGTACGTTGCCGCGACGATTGATACGTTGGAACCGGCTTCTTAAGTACCTTCCCGTACCAAAAATTGTTCCACAACGAGCTGTTGAAGAAGATCACCGAGAGCGCAATCAGCAGGAACGCTATTACCGTATTTTTATTCACTATAAAGCCTTTCTTTCATAAACAATGACCATGCACCCCATCACCTGACGACCGGATCGTATCCGCCCTTAGAAAACGGATTGCATCGCAACACCCTCCAAATAATCTTTATCAACGCCACGTGCGGCGGCAACACCCTTACGGCTTCCCTCGCGTAAACGGCGCAAGACGGCTCAAATTTACACACCGCGCCCTGCATAAGAAAGAGCGTTTTGACACTCTGTATCAAGGCAAACGTCACCCCGGCAACCGCCTCTCTGCCCATAATAACCAACCCCTTCCCGTCAACCCTCCGCCAACGAACTCACCGCCTTCGCCGACTCCTGCCATTCGTTAAAAAAAGCCGTCCGTTCAACGGCGTCAACCATTAATCGACTTTTTTTATCCGCCCCCCTTTGGACGCGCGGCCTAATCAATACGTCAAAAAAGGGCGGTGTATTTTTTATATTTAAACGGAAAATCTCTCTAAACACCCGCTTAACCTTGTTACGCTCAACTGCGTTTCCAAGCTTTTTAGACACCATAACCCCAAACCTATGCCACCCAAATTCGTTTTGCCCGTAAATCAAGACAAAACAAGGACATTCCCATCGCCGCCCAATGTTGAACAGCCGGGATATCTCTTTACGCTTTTTGATCTTTTGGGCCCTGCCGAACCGCAACGCTTCCCCACCTACGCTTACAGCGAGTCGGAGACCGTCAGACGCTTGCGGCCCTTAGCGCGACGGGCGCTGAGTACCTTGCGGCCGTTGGCCGTAGACATCCTCTCCCGAAACCCGTGCTTGTTGGCCCGCTTCCTGTTGGACGGCTGAAATGTCCGTTTCATGAAACCGCTCCTTATTTTGAATTTGTCATTTTTAAAAATACAGCCTACCAAATATATATCGCCGCCGTCCCAAATGTCAAATTTTTTTAATTTTTAATTTTAACGCCGCCCGACCGGCGCCCTAATTTATATTTCTGATACCGTACCAAACACATTTAATATTAACAAAAACAGTAGGTAATGCATCCGCCATGCAAACGCCAAGACCTTTACCGCGACTCAACGAAAACTTTACGCTCGACCAGTTCGTCGTGGGCGCAAGCAACGAATTCGCCTACAGCGCGGCCAAAGCCGTGGCCGCCGCCCCCGGAAAAACCGACTTCAACCCCCTGCTGATCTACGGCCGGTCAGGCTTAGGCAAGACGCACCTGTTGCAGTCCATCGGCAACCACATCCTTAAAACCGACCCTAAACGCGTCGTGATCTATACATCGTCGGAAGAGTTCCGTATGATGTTCGTGGACGCACTCCAAAACGGCAACATCCGGGAGTTCTCCACCTACTTCCGCGAAAGCGACGTCTTGCTTATGGACGACATACAGTTTCTCGCCGGCTGGGAGAAGTCGCAAGAAGAGCTATTCCATATATATAACACCCTCTATATGTCCAAAAAACAGATAGTCCTGACCTCCGACGTCCCCCCCGCCGCCCTAAAAGGCCTCGAAAACCGCCTGACTTCGCGCTTCCAAAGCGGCCTCTCCGTAGACATCCTACCGCCCGACTTAGAAATGCGCGTCGCCATCCTAAATAAAAAAGCCGAAACCTGGAACCTAAGCCTCCCCGAGGAGATCCTCTACTACATCGGCGAAAACGTCCCCTCCAACATCAGAGCCCTCGAAGGCGCCATCCGCACCATCTACGGCTTAGCCTTAGTAAAAGGCGGCGGCGAAGACATCACCCTCGAACTCGCGAAAGACGCCCTAAAAGATACCGTAAAAGCCCCGGAAGTCTCAAGGGTCTCCATAGACCGCATAATAGAAAAAACCGCCGCCTTCTACGGCGTCCCCGTAAACAACGTCCTCGAAAAAAACAAAAGAAAAGAAGTCGCGATGTGCAGACAAACGGCAATGTACATCTCCAAAAGATTGACGAACCACAGCTTGAAATCCATCGGCTTAAACTTCGGCGGAAGAGATCACAGCACAGTCATACACGCCGTAGAAGTAGTAGAAGAACTCATCAAAAACGACCCCGACGCCGCGCGAGACGTAGAAACCATCATCGCGTCGTTGAGACAGTAAAACAAGACCGCCGTACCACCGAACCGAATAACAATCAAAATAACGGGATGCGTAATATTTCCGGCGGGGACGCAACGTTTTACCATTTCCGCGTTGCGACCGTCCTTTATAATGACGGCAACGGTTTTTTATTGGGTGGGCGGGACGGCGCGATTTATATTGATTAGCGGGGGTTAGTGAGATGTCGATCTATCTATTTATCAATACCGGTGCCGAGGTTTGTTATGCGCAAGGTTATGGGAATGCGGTGGACGGTGGTGGCTGTGGTTTGGGCGGTAATCGCGGCGCTTTTTTTTATCGGTTGCGCACCCGACAGGAGCGGCGAGTTTATCGACGCCAGAGACGGTAAGAAATACAAACCGGTGAGAATGCCTAACCGTACGACATGGATGGCGGAGAATCTGAATCATCAAACGCCGAGCGGTTCTCGGTGTTACGCCGATAATGAATCATATTGCGACAGATACGGCCGGCTGTACAACTGGGAGACGGCGACGACGGCTTGTCCGTACGGGTGGCACTTGCCGTCCAAGTATGAATGGGACGATTTGATAGAAACAATCAACTGGAATTCTCCGTACGGATGGCATTTGCCGTTCATCTCGTATGAAGTGGACGATGCGTATAAATGGGACGATTTGATGGAAATACTCAGCGGGACTTCATGGAACACCTCGGGATATTTGTTGAAAGCCAAAGACGCTTGGGACGATGATTGGCGCTTACGCAACGGTAACGACCTATACGGGTTCGCGGCATTGCCGGGCGGAGTGTATTGCGACCATACTACCAATACTAAACCGTTGCGGTCTCCCGTCCCTGTCATAAACAAATACTGTGAGTATAAAAAGCGCGACGGTGTTTTCCATGATGCCGGCGTAGCCGGTAACTGGTGGACAGAAGACGAATACGGTTTTTCCGCGTTACCCGGCGGTTACCGCTATCTTGAAGAGGTGTCGGAAAATTATCCGTACGACCGGAATGAACGCTATGTAAACAAATTTTATATTGTTATTTATCCGTTCTTCTATTATTACAAAAGGGTTGCATTCTCAGGGCTCAATCGCGACGGCAAGTGGTGGACCGCAACGGAAGGCGCGTACGGTAGCGCGTTCAGCCGATATATACGCGTCGATAGGGACTACATCGCAGAATTCAACGACGCCAAGTACAAAGGCTTTTCGGTAAGGTGCGTGATGGACGACTGACCCCCGCCGTCGTGTCGGTGGTCGGAATCAATA
>LIUJ01000196.1 GCA_001462255.1 Fibrobacteria bacterium GUT77
GGCGAACGGACGCGCCAAGGCGCCTGTCGCCTTGTTCGTCAACACCGGCGTGTCGATCTCCGTGAAACCGTTATTATCCAAAAAATTTCTTATGGTGCGGATGATCTTGGTCCGGCACATAAACCGCTCCCGCGACTCCGGGGACATAATCAAATCCAAGTAGCGGCGGCGTAGCCTCAACTCCGGGTCGGTTAGCCCGTGGTGCTTCTCCGGCAACGGCCGCAACGTCTTAGACAAGAAGGTAAAGGATTTTACGCTGACCGTTTTCTCCCCGGTTTTGGTGGTGACCATCTCGCCCTCCACCCCGACGAAGTCCCCTATGTCGACCAAATTCTTGAATCGGTCGAAGGCGTCTCCCAGTACGTTCTTCTGTATGGAAAACTGTATCTTACCGCCGATGTCATAGAGTTGGCCGAAAGCGAGTTTCCCAAAATACCGGAGGGAAACGACGCGCCCAGCGACGCGGACGCCGCCCGTCCCGTCCGGAAGCCCTGCGGCCTCGGCTATCGTATGGCTGCGCTCAAAGCGCTCGGCGTAGGGGTGAAACCCGGCCTCGCGTATCTGCGGTATCTTGTCTATGCGCACCCGCATCTGCTCGTTCGCGCCCAACTCGGCTGTTGCGGACGCGGCGTCGTCCGTCGCCGGTTCTTTTTTTGATTCCACTTTTTACCGTTCCTTTATGAATCAATTAATACAACGTTTATTGATATATAAAAATTTACATCTCCGACAACCGCAAAATCAATATATGACTTCAAATTATTCCAGTTTCGCGAATTTGGCCAAAAGCTTCCTCCTGACGCCGTCGTTGAACAACACCGTCAGCTTTGTGTCGGGGCCCAAGCCGCTGATGCTCACTATTTTACCCTGCCCGAAGGTTTTGTGGGTAACGGCTTGCCCCATGCGGTATTGCGGCTCGCTCTCTTGGGAAAACTCGTTGTACTTGGGCGCCGTCGGGCGACTCGACGACGGCGGTGCTTTATCGATATTGACTGACACCCTTCCTTTATTTATTGATATCGACGATGATGATCCCACCCTGTCGTTACAGCCTATACCGCCTGTGCCGAACGACGCGCGTCTACCCGCGTTAATCGGTGTCCGCGACGCGCCGTCGCCGTCGTCAAAACCGCCGAACATTGCCCCCGCGCCGAAGTATCCGGCGTGATTGTAAAATTGATACAACGACTCCGGTACGTCGGCTATAAAACGCGACGGGTCACTGGGCACTATGCTACCGAAGCGGAAGCGTCTCTCGGCGTAGGAGCACTCAAGCAGTTCCCTCGCCCGAGTGCTACCTACGTAAAACAAGCGCCGCTCTTCTTCCACCTTGGACTCGTCGTACATCACTTGACGCGATGGGATGATACCGTCCTCAACGCCCACTAAGAATACTGCGCGAAACTCCAAACCCTTGGCGCTGTGCAACGTCATGAAGTTTACGGCGCCCTCCTCGCGGTTCCAACCGTCCACGTCGCCGGCGAGCGATACCTCCTCAAGAAAGGTCGAGAGCGTGCCTTCGGCGTTCTCCTCCCGCCACGCGGCCATAGCGTTCATGAGTTCGTTCACGTTTTCCACCCGCGCCGCCTCCTCTTCCGACACGGAAGCGCGCTCGGTCAGCATATCCATGTAACCGCTCTCTTTAAGCATATCCCTCAACAGATCGGCGGGGTTCACATCGGTATTCATCAATTCAATAAGCAACGAATACAACTCCCGCAAATCGGCGAAACCCTTCTTGTAGCGGACATTCATCCCCTCGGCCTCGCCGGACAAGACGGCTTGCAACGGCGACACGCCCCTCTCCTTAGCCAATGCGGCGAGCGCCACCATCGCCTTGTCGCCCAAGCCTCTGGCGGGAACGTTTGCTATGCGTTCAAAGCTTACGCCGTCCTTTGGGTTTACGAGCAACCGCAGGTAGGCCATGCAATCCTTAACCTCCGCCCGCTCGTAGAAACTCGTACCGCCCACCAAAACGTAGGGAACGCGCCTCTTTCGGAAAGACTCCTCAAAGACGCGCGACTGGGCGTTCGTTCTAAAGAGCACGGCCACCTCCGTCCCGGCCATTTTCCGCAACAGACCCTCGCACTCTACCGCGACGTGCTCCGCCTCTTGGCGGTCATCCCGAAAACGGCATATCTTAACCGGCGCCCCCTCCGCCACGCTCGTCCACAACTCTTTGCGGGCGCGTACCAAGTTCGGCTTCACGGCGGCGTTCGCGAACTTCAATATCGCGCTCGTCGACCGGTAGTTTTCCTCCAACTTGAACACCTTCGTACCCGAAAAAGCGTTCTCAAACGTCAAAATGTTCTCAATCTTCGCGCCGCGCCAACCGTAAATGCTTTGATCGTCGTCGCCCACGGCGAATATCTTACCGTGACCTTTGGAGAGCAGCTGAACCAAGTAAAACTGCGCCTTGTTCGTGTCCTGGTACTCGTCGACCAGCACGTAGCGGAATTGATCCTGATACTTGGCGAGAATTTGTTCGTTGGCGCGGAGCATATACACGGCGTTGCTGATGAGGTCGTCAAAATCCATAGCCTGTTGCTCCCGTAACGCCTTTTGGTACAAGCCGTAGGCGGCGGCCGCCTCGCGTTCCCACATACCGGACGCCCGCGCCTCGCATTCGCTCGGAGTAAGGCACAGCGACTTGCGCGACGATATCGCGGACAGCATCGCCTTGGGCGTTGTCGTCTTTTCGTCGATTTTGAGGGCGGCCAAGACCTTCTTCACAACGGAGAGCTGATCGCTCGTGTCATAGATGGTGAAACCCGGCGGATAGCCGATCGCCTCCGCCTCGCGCCGCAGTATCTTGGCGCAAAGGGAGTGAAACGTGCCTATCCACAACCCGCTAACCGGCACGGAGACAAACCGCTCTACCCGTTCCCGCATCTCACGGGCGGCCTTGTTGGTGAACGTGGCGGCGAATATTTGGTACGGACGGTAACCCTGATCTATAAGATAGGCGATCTTTGCCGTAAGCACGCGGGTCTTACCCGTTCCGGCGCCGGCAAAGACCAACTCCGGCCCGTCGATATAGGCGACGGCGGTGCGCTGAATGTCGTTTAACACTAAGGTATCTAAAATAGAGCTTTTATCGTTAGCCATTGATAATCCGTAAATAAGTTTTTACAACAACATCAAGAATCCGTTTTCATACGCTCAATCGCTCTTTTTTAAGGAACTCGGAAATCGGAACATACACAACGTTTTAAATATCATAATCAAACTTTCTGAAGTAAAACTTCTACCGAACAGATATTTCATGTCTTCAAAAAAAACTCTACACTCCGCCGACTTATTGAATTCCTCCAAATCTTTAACGGAAAAATCAGAACAAATACACACGGCATAGTAAACCGCGAAGACTTCATTTATAAACGGCGCCGGATTTTCAGACAATACTTTCGGTATAATAGGACGAAATTTCACAATGTTATTAGCCATAAGCCCCGCAATCTTAGGCAACTGCATCGTTTCGCATTTATAGCGTTTTTTCAAAACGGCAACATCGTCAACATACGTACAAACGATTTTGTTAAGCGCGTGCGAATCCAATCCGTACTTATCAGCTTCGGGTATTTTTTTACGGTACGTTTCAAATGTTTTTGCAAGAGTTATTACCCTTTTGTATTTCATTGCAACTACCGAGACATATTTTTCAAAAAAGGCAACGTCTTGATTGTCGTTACCAACGCCGGCGCAATAAAGCGTATAGAAAAATTTTTCGTTTTCCTCTTCAGCCCGCAATTCTTGAACCAATAAATAAACTTCGTTTTTTTTACCCGCCTTGTCGGCAACCGCTATTTTTTGTTTCAAAGCCGTCATTTTCGTACTCATACTTTTGAATTTTCTGTCCATGGCCTCTACTAAACCTCCGATGATGTAGCAAACACCAAATCACGAATAACGCCAAAATCGAACTTTTCCGCCGCCGCAACAGGTCCAGAAACCGTGGAATAATCAGATTCATTCGCCGGTGGTTTAATTAGCGGATTTTGGGTATTTTTTATGACCTCGTAGAGATCGTCATACGTAAATCCCGCAATCTCCGTATTGCCGTCACCGCTTCCGGCGGCGTTTATCTTTACAGTCATAACTTGCCCCTCTATAAAAATATTTGACGATTTTTTAGGAATCGGTTCCCACAAAAAATTTTTTAGTTATATAAATTAATATATCTATTTTATACTTACCGCGCAAATATTCATTTTTTTATACCGCTAACACCATTGTAAATCGCAAACCATAACCCCGTAGATCTCAACGCAAACCCTAATCGTCCTGCGTTGAACTCAAAACCTGCTCTATCGTCGTTGACCCGTCCAACACTTTCTTCAACCCGTCCCTGCGCAATGAATCGTAATTACCCCTCCTTAGCGCGTAGTGCTTGATCTGCTCCGACGGCAGGCGCTTTATTACCATGTTGTTGATCTCCTCGTCGGGAACCAAAAATTCGTATAAACCCATACGGCCTTTGAAGCCGGTGTTGTTGCAGATCTTGCAACCCTTGTTTCTATAAAACTTGAGCCCCGGACGCAAACCCAACTTTTGCAACAGCATCGGATCGGGATCGTACTGTTCCTTGCACTTGCAAAGTTTTCTCACAAGGCGTTGCGCCAAAATGCCTATAACGGAGGAGGTAATAAGGAACGGTTCTATTCCCATATCCAAAAGGCGCGTGTAGGCGCTCGGAGAGTCGTTGGTGTGTAGCGTGGAGAATACCAAGTGGCCCGTTAACGCGGCCTGGATGGCCATTTGACAGGTCTCGGCGTCGCGCATCTCACCGATCATCACCACGTCGGGGTCTTGGCGAAGGATGGAGCGCATGCCGGCGGCGAAGGTAAATCCGGCCAGCGGGTTTATCTGCCCCTGCGCCACGCCGTCCAAGTTGAACTCGACCGGGTCTTCCATGGTAATGATGTTTATGGATACGTCGTTGATCCTCTTTAAGGCGGCGTAGAGCGTGGAGCTCTTACCGCTACCGGTCGGGCCGGTGACGAGCAGGATGCCGTCGGGTTTTTCGATTACCTCCTCAAACATCTCCTTGGTCTTGGGCAGGAAGCCGAGCATGTCTATGGATATGTTCATGGACTGCGGGTCTAAGATACGCATAACGATCTTCTCGTTGACGCCGCGTAGCCGCGTCATAACCGGAAAGATGGAGACGCGGAGGTCTATTTCGCGCCCCTGCGCCCTAATCCTGAAGCGGCCGTCCTGCGGCTTGCGCTTCTCCGCGATATCCATGCCGGCCATAATCTTTAGGCGCGATGTGATTTGCGCCCGCATGGCGAGCGGAATGGGGGCCTGCTCCACCAAATCGCCGTCTATCCTATAACGCAAACGCGTGTAGCTCTCTAATGGTTCTATGTGTATATCGGAAGCGCCGGAGCTTATTGCCTGCGTTACTATAAGGTTTACGAGTTTTACGACCTGCGCCCCCTCCTCGTCCGTAAGCGACGTAGCCTCGGAGTCGTCCTGCGCCTTGACGACCTCCAACTCCCCCTGGGAGGCCACGTTGCTTAGCAACTGGCTCATCTCCTCGCTGGCGGAGGCATAGTTCTTCTCAATGGCCGTCATGATACTCTTCTCGGTGGCGAGCACCGGATCGATCTCCTTGCCGGTCTTGAACTTTAGGTGATCGATCACCCGCAGGTTGGTCGGGTCGACCATAGCCACGGTAAGCACGCCGTTGCGCTCAAAGAGGGGAATCACCTTGTAGCGACGCGCCATATCCTCCGGTATGCACTTGACAAGACTCGCCGAAAAGTTGAACTGTTGCAACACCACGTGCTGTATGTCGAGCTGGGCGCTAAGAACGTCGATAAGCTTGGGTTCGCTTATGAAACCAAGTTTGACGAGGCACTTGCCCAAAAGTTGCTTGGAGGTCTTTTGCTCGGCAAGCCCCTTCTCAAGCTGATCCGGCGTGATGAAACCCTGTTCGACGAGTATCTCGCCTATGCGCTTCCGTTGTTGCAAATGTATTTGCTCGCCTAAAACCGCGGTAAGATCGTCGTTGGAGATGAAACGCATTTGGACTAACGTGGAACCCAAGCTCAGGCCGTTGCGACGACACTCGCGGAGCGCGATGAGCAACTGCTCCTCGGTAATCAAACCTTGGGAGAGGAGAACTTCGCCCAATTTTTTATATCGTTTTTCCGCCATCATAGTAGTTTAGTCCCCAATATCAAAATCCTTGTAGTCCACAACATCTTGTACAAACGGGCATTAGCCCTTTTTTCATCTCGGCTCGGAATTTTTTGAACTCGGACCCGTTCCATATATCATAAAAATTTTTCTCATTTATATTGCCCGCCGTGAAATCTTGGTAATCGCGACAGGGGGTTACGCGACCGTCGGGAGATACTTCGGCCGTATAGTAAATGCTCTCGCATTTGGGGTAGCCGCAATGCCACGTGTGGTCGTTATAGTAACGCTTGATCTGCGCCTCTTTTTCTATGTCCGGAAAGAATTGCGGGACGCAAACCTTGCCTTTCGACATCGCTTTAATCCGCTTTAACTGCTCGGCGGTGACCTTGGGGTCTACGTCGTTGAAACAACTCTTCAGGTACCCGAGGTGGTTCTTAGGCCTGTGGCCGAAACGCGTTTCAAAGACCTTTTCGTGCGCGGCGGCGCGCTCCTCGGTGATGAACCACCCGAAGTAGAAAGGGTGGAGTTGCGCCTTATCCAATACCAACTTGTGTATATCCGCGAGACGCGAGTAGTTGGCGTTGGATATTACGGTAATGGGTATCACCATAGGGTACTTCAGACCCTTCCGCGCTTTAATCTCCTTTACTTTATCCATTACGGCCATAGTCTTTTCGAAATTGTCGGACGCGCCGCCGCCGGCCGGGGCGCGCATAATGTTTTGAGATGCGCCGTCCCACCCGTCTAAACTTAGGAATAATATAGATAGGGCGCCGGTGTCTATAAGACCCTCGATTATCCTATCCAAATCCTGCGCATTCGTGACTATAGAGCCGCGCAACTTGTGCTTGGCAAGTTCTTGAAATAGGGGTAGCAACGGCTTCCACATGGTAGGCTCGCCGCCCCACACGTAGTAGAACGGCTTGTCGCGACGCGTCTCGAAGACCACGCGCTTCACTACGTCGAAGTCCAACTGCGACAGTTTCTCGCCGCGTTCGAGTTTTTTGCGCAAGTGTCCGTTCTCGCCCCACTGCCCGCACGACCCGCAACGGAGGTTGCATACCTCGTTTACCCGTAGCGATATTTGCCCCACCGGAACGTCGGCTCGCGGGTTCCGCGGAAAGAAGTACTTGCGCACTTGTTGCGCGAACATCGCCGGTGTCAGCGGGTCTGTAATGGCGGCGGGAAACATCCAGTGCCAAACGAAACTTGCCGGCAACAACGCCTTGCCGTTGAATTTGGACATGGGAACCTTTTTTTGCGGTTAACATAAAAGCCGGGAAGCAGACTCGAACTGCCGACCTGCTGATTACGAATCAGCTGCTCTACCGACTGAGCTATCCCGGCGCGCTATGCGTATAATATACGTTAGCGCGGGGCGGTAATGCAATATTTTGTAATTTTTTTTTGCAAAAAAAGCCGGGGAGACTATCCCCGGCCCATATTTGCGTACCGTGCCCGCCCCGTCGCCGTTACGGATTGTACTCTTTGAGCACCTCCGGGTTGAGCACCTTCAGCTCAACGCGCCTGTTGGCCTCGCGGCCGGCGGCGGTGTTGTTGTCCGCCTTGGGCTCCGTGGGGCCGTAACCCTTCGCCGATAACATTTGGGCGAGCGACGGTTCCACGCTATGCATGAACATAAAGACTGCCTCCGCGCGCCTTTGGCTTAGGTTTATATTGGCCTGAAGGCTACCGGTGTTGTCCGTATGACCGCCGATCTCAAGTCTAAGCTTGGGATACTTGGCAAGCATCTTGGCGATAATCGACAGGTACGGCCTCGAATTCGGATGGATTTCGGTCTTGCCGGTCTGGAAGTAGACGGCGTCGAGCACAATCATACCGGTCGAGAGCAACATCTGCTCGGCCTCCGAACGTTTGGCTTTCTCCTCCAACAACCTCTTGTTGACTTCGGCGAGGGCTATGGAGTCGGCGATTCGTTTTTGTTCGGCTTGCGACCTTAGTTGCGCTTCGGTAGCGGCGGACTGCGCCTTAAGTTGCGCCTCGTTGGCGGCGGATTGCGCCATTAGTTGCGCCTCCCTTGCCTCCGCTTCAGCCTTAAGTTGCGCCTCGCGCTCGGCGGCGGTCATAGTCAGCGCTATGGAGTCCTGCCGCGCCTTCTCCGCCTTTGCGGCAAGCGACGCCGCTAAGGCCAACGAGTCCTCGCGCGCCTTCTGCGCCACGCTGTCCCTCTGAGCCGCGGAGAGCGCGGCCAACTTCTTAAGACGAGCTTTCTCGGCGGCGTTCGCTTTGGCCTGACGTGCCATCTCGGCGCGCGTGGAAGCCATAAAGTCGAACGAAAAGACGAAATCACCGAATACGCGGTATTTTTCAAGCGGGCGAATAGGCAACTTTTCAGTAGACATCACCCCACTGCCCTCATCTTTTCTGTCTTCCATCTCTCCCGATAGGCGTATATCCGAACCAAACACAAAACTCCACCCGAAAAGGCCTTTGGCGTAGTAGGGCGAGCGGTACGCGAGCGTGGGCGTGAACCAAAACGGGTCATTAAAACCATGGCCCTCGTCAAACGGCGTACGCCAATTGAGTTCAAGGCCTATAGTCGAGAACTCCGTCGGATCTATCTCAACACCGCCGGCCAAAAGGAGCAACGGCGACTCCGCGTACTGGGTCAAGGCAACCCCCGGATTGACGTGCAACTTGACGGCGCGCCTAAGATTACCCGCGACAAGCGACATGGGAGCTTTTAGAACAAGCGTGATACGACCGTCCTCCCGAACCTCGGAAAAATCGTAACCGGCGTAACCCATAGGAACGTCTATCTCGCGGAACTTACCCTCGACTTCGTAATCGGGAATACTTGTGAGCACATTCTTGTGTTCGTCCCGCCGCAACCCGTAGATCACGTGTCCGTGCAACGCAAGCCTAAACGCCATCTCCGCGGGAAAAGGAAACGTAAACTGCCCGCCGCCGATAAACGCGCCGGTGCCGGTGTAATTGACTCCGTCTCTGTCTTTGACCATATAAAACGGTACGGACGCGAAGAGGTCGGTGTTGGCGTTTAGACCCCACGACGCGCCTAAACGAAAAGTGCTCACGCTCGAACCTACTTTAGGCCCAAGGTCTTTGCGCTCTTCGGATGTATAGAAACCCGAAAGATCCTGATTCTGCTCGGAGTAAGACCACGAAGCCGAAATGTTGAAGCGCCCCTCCCCCAAAGGCTCCGCCGCCACAGTCTGCGAAAGCCCGCGTAAACCCCAGTACGACATAGGTTGAACATTATTTATCCAGTTCGCCCCTACATCGTCATCAATGTCCTCATCATCGTCCGCAAACACCTGCCCCACAGCTAAAACCGTTGTACAGATAAACGCCGCCGTTAAAAAATTTTTGATACGCACAGAAATACCTCCGTTCGGGAAAAATGAATTTATATGTTCGTTTTTTTCAACAATAACAATAACGATATAATGTTGATCCGTAGGGGCGACCGTCCCGGTCGCCCGTCTTCGAATCGACGAACGGCGCGGGCGATCGAGGA
>LIUJ01000197.1 GCA_001462255.1 Fibrobacteria bacterium GUT77
GATAATCGTCGCCGCCGCCGCGGTGTGTAGCGTACCCGCCTATTACGGCGCGCGGTACGCCTTCAACCGTTACTTCGAGGGATGGGGCGGCAAGCTTGTAGACCTTGAGAACCGCGGTTTGCTCTCCCGTGAGTACGGGGCCGGGTGGCAGGACGTGCTCATGGGCAAGGCAATGGAGCTTGAGGCGCAACGGATAACCGACACGAGCGGCGAGTTCGGCGACGGACAAAAGATCGTCGACGGCGTAGAGGTCTCCGACTTCCCCTCCTTAGCCGTAGTAAGACTGCTCAACGAGGTTCGCGAATACTCCAACACCATCCTGATAACCGACCGCGCCGACCGCCCTATTACACGCATCAAAACCGACCACCGCCGCGCGCGGATAGCGGAATTCCCCAAAACGCTCGTCACGGCGCTCATCGCCGCCGAGGACAAACACTATATGGAAAACCCGCTCGGATTCAGCTTCGACAGCTTTGTCCGCGCCTTCGCCAACGCCGTTCCAGCCACCGTAAAGAAGCTTAAGCCGGCAACGCCGCGCGGCACCTCCACAATCACGCAACAGGTGGCAAAACTATTCATGTCGCGCTTGGACGAGGCGGGGCAACGCCGGGTGTCGAATACCATAAACCGCAAAACTCGCGAACTAAAGTTAGCCGCCGCGCTACGCAAGATGTACAACCCGGAGGAGATCCTTGAGGTGTACATGAACCACGCCGTAACGAGCGACCACGGTCTAATTGGCTACAAGGACATAGCGCGAGGGCTCTTCGGCAAGGAGCTAAACGAACTCTCCGACGCGGAGTGCGTATACCTCGCCCGAATGGTCAAGTGGGGGCGCAACCTGAAACCCAAAATCGCGGCGCAGTGCCGCATCGACATGGGGCGCATGGGGGAGGCGCTGGGGTGGGACGCCGCCAAACGCACGGCCGTGCTCTCCGAAATCGACTCCCTGACTTTCGCGCGGCCAAAACGCATTGAGGGCGAACACGGGCCGCTCGTAGACTTGGCAAACGAGTTTTGGCTACTCACCCTGCGCCGCAACGGCTCAAACGAGACGCAGATCGCGCAGATGGACCTCATAGACCCCAACTCGCTCGTTAGACGCAAGGGGAATCTCACAATCAAGCTCTCCATAGATCTCCCGTTGCAGAAGACGCTCGAACGGTTAGTCTCCGAAAGGGGATACGGCGCGGATACGGTGATAGTGAGCGAAGTACGCATCGGTAGCCGCGGCGACGACGTCCACGCCACCGTTGAACCGCGCGACACCATACGCAGCAATCGGGTCCTCACCGAAACGGTAGACTTTTCGGAACCCGGACACTCTTTTGTTACCACTCTCTACGCCGGCGATACTGTGGTCGAAAACATCCGCTACTCCAAAACGAGCCGCAACGCCTACCGCCGCAGCGTCTTTTACTACGTGCGCAAACCCACCCTCGTAAGCGGGCAGTATTTCGCCTACGCGATAATATGCTCGAAAACCGGAAAGCTCCTCGCCTACCACTCCAAAGACCAACTGGGGTCACGGCTAAGCTGCCTCCTCAAAAACCGCACGCCCAACGGTTCGTCGCTGGCCAAGCCGCTACTGAACGCGTTGAGCTTCGACTTGGAGATTTTCAAACCGTACAGCCGATGGACCGACGCGCTGCCGGTTACGGACGACGTACCGTGGAGCAGGAAGATACAATACAACGGCGACAAACCGATAGGCGTAATCTTCGACCACAGCGCCGTTCGGGGGCGCGGCTATCCGGTGCACAACTCCGGGCGAAAGTTCGAGGGATGCCAATACGTCTTTGATCTGCTGTCCACGTCAAACAATATCTTAAGCGCGGAAATCGTCTACAGACTCAACCGCCGCCTCTACGACGGGGGCGACATCGCCACGGGCGCGTTCCCGCTTGTCAACTACTTCTACCGCGTGGGCGCGTTAAACCGCGTTCGCGACGATCTGCGCCTTTCGTCGGTAACGGGCGTGCGCGTGCTAAAAGAGTTTTATCGCAATTCCGGCGCTTCGGTCGACAGCATGATGCAAGGAAACCAAAAGATCGCCGTGTCGGACAGCCTCTACTCCGTGGCGCTCGGCACGCTCGAAGTCTCGCTCTACGAGCAGATGCACATATTCAACACGCTCTACAACAACGATCTTATAGAGAGACCCGCCGAACGCAACTCGCTGACCATAGAGTCCATAGAGCTAAACGGCGTGCCGGTGCCGCTCAACGACACGCTTAGGCGCTACCATCCCTTCGCCGACATAAACAACATCCGCCCCACGCTCCTCGGTATGCACAAGCGCCTCATCGGAAACAAATGGGAGGGCCTCGGCGATTACGACATCTCCGTAGCCGACGTTGACTTCACCGATCCGGTATACGATTCCGATAGATTTGATCCCGACGCTTTCTACTTGGACGCCCCGCCGGCAAACATCGCGAAGAGCGGTACGACCGACGATATCCTGCGCCCGTTCAACGTGGACGCGTCGAGCTCCAAGCGCACGAACTACTGTATATGGAACGCGGTGTTGCGGGTGGATATGTCGAAACTGCCGGGGGCGAGAAACGTGAGATCGACGGCGGTATCCGAGGTGAGGGACATCACGATAGCAAGCATCGGGGAGGGAAACCAACAGTATACCGGCTCGCGCGACGGTAAGTCTTTGCATAAGTTTTTGACCACCGGATTGCTAAAGAGCGCCGGCGTAAAAGCGCCGAACGGCTACTTTACCCAATACGAGAATTACCTGAAACGGGTAACGCCGGCAACGGAAAATTGCGGTGAGGAAATCGCGCAACCGGAAGTACCCATCAGCACGGTTGAGGACGACGATATTTTGTACTGATTGGCGCCGGATTAGTATCCATACGTCACCGTCGCCCCAAACTCATTTTTGCCGACGAAAATATCCAGCAAAAATCCCTTTATCGCAACGCCTACGCCGCCGAAAAACAGATTGTCGTAGTCAAACTCTTTGATCAGTTCCACGGGATCTTCCGGCGCACGGGCGTAGCCGAATCTTGCGGCGTACATCTGAGCGATCCGCAACTCCGCCCCGGCGCGTAGCATATAGGCGGTAGGGTTCGACTTGACAAAAGCGTTCGCTATCTCCACGTCAACCGGTATCCTAAGCAGAAAAGATTTCGCTATCGGGAGCGAACAGAGCATCCCGGCGGTAATCAAACGGTGCCGTCCGTCTATCCACCCGTCCGACTTCCCCTGTCCGTCGGCCTCGCTCCAACGGTATCCGGCAAGGCTTGAGAAGACAAGCGAGAAGTCAAATCCGGGGAGGTATTGCTGGTAGAACCCGACGTCTAAGATTACGCTATTGCCGCGCGTCTCAACGGTGTTGACAACGCTTCTCGGCCCGCCCTCGTCGCCGTCGCCTTCCGCGACGGGCACGCGAATATCGCGACGCCATTTGGAGTTTTCGTAGCGTATGTTCATACCGAAATCGACCGGCCCCGCCCCCTCGGAGTCCATTTTGTCAAAGAGGCGCCCGGCAAAGTTGACCGCAGCGTCGTGAACGGCGCCGCGCTCGCCGTTTAGATAGCGGTAGAAAAAACCAAGCGCCCCCCCCTCGTCAAAAAACACCGCCCCAAACGGTAACGCGAGTTTGTTGAAGACGTCGTCGCGCCCGTAACCGACCTCGTATGCCCCCTTGGCCCCAATCTTGGCCGTGGTCAGCGCGGGGTTTACAAATCCCTGAAAGATATCGTGCGGCACGGCGCTACCCGCCCCCGCAAAAGAGCGAGAAACCACGCTTTGAGGGGTGGCGCGTGAGTAGACATAAAAAAGGGTATCGTCGTTGGAGCTCGCGGAACAAACAAGCAACGACAGCAACAATAGGCATCGCGACGCGGCGCGGCATTGTCGACGGGTTGACGTTTCGGTCATTTCAGCGCCTTCCCGAATAAGCGGGAGCGCGCGCGGACGGCGATTTTGGATTTTCCGTGTTTCGCTCCATACCGTGAAAAGTGATCTACCCGACAAGTAATATAATATTTTACGGCACGTTCAACAACACGTTATTTTAAAGAAAAGACGTCGGGACAACCTCACCTTAAAGGATCGGACGTGGCGGAAAGGATGACCAACGGAAGTCTCTCTCGTCGTACCCTTTTCCGCGCCGTGTATAAACCGGCCCGGAAATCTCTCGTTGTACCGCTTTAATCTCGTTGTGTTGACGCACTCTCGTTGTACCGAGTAACGGTATTTATTAACCGGTGCCGCCGCACACCGTTTTTGCAAATACGCGAGGAATGCGGATTTCATGCGTACCGACGGTAAGAACAATGCTGAAATCCTTGGCTACCGGTTTAAGGCGCTCTCGCCAAAAATTATAAAAAATATATCTGAAAGGATGGGTTTAGATATGTACGCAAGCGAAAAGGCTTACTTGGAAGTCATGGAGTCACTAGGCCTTTCAGACCGCCTACGACAGGAAGGCCTACAAAAAGGTCGGCAGGAAGGGGCGCGAGAGGTTATAGCACTGCTCGAAAAAGGGTACTCGCTAACCGACGCAAAAAAAGAACTGCTGCTGACGTAACACGACCATGACCCACCCAGACCCCGCTTAACTAACACGTTGACCTCAGATGGGCGAACTATGCTCGACTCGCCCACCGCGTCGACAAAAAACGCCCACCGCCGCACTCAATAAACAAACCG
>LIUJ01000198.1:0-491 GCA_001462255.1 Fibrobacteria bacterium GUT77
GTGTCCCATAAGTCAAATTTTATAGTACGTTTACCCATTTATTATATTTATTCTGAAAACCGAGATTTAGTATATAGGTTTTTTTTCGTAAAAAAACGGCGGAGGCGGGGTCGACCCGTCCCGTAGCCGGATTTCACGGCAATTTGCGAAAATCGGGTTTGCGGAACACCGGCGCGTTTTTTTTTTAGAGAGCGAGGGAAAATGGGGACGGCAGAGGCTTCCGTTGGGCGCTCGATACTTGTCGCGGACGGCGATCCGACCGTCCGTGATTTTTTGGAGGGGGCGTTGCGTCCGCGTTACGATGTCACCGTCGCCGCCGACGGTGAGAAGGCCGTTGAGCTTATCGGTAATGGCGAATTTGATTTGGTGATTGCCGACCTCGCGCTCCCCGGCGTTACGGGGCTCGCGGTGCTTGAGTGCGCCAAAGGCCGCGACGAGTTCGTTGAGGCGCTCATAATCGCCGAAAACGCCACCGTGGATTCCGCCGTAGG
>LIUJ01000198.1:607-1006 GCA_001462255.1 Fibrobacteria bacterium GUT77
GCCGTCAACGGCGGCGCGGGGGGGTACTTGCTAAAGCCGATAAACGCCTCCGAATTGCGCAACCGCGTGGAAAAAATGCTGGCGGCGCGGGCGTTTCATCTCAAAAGCCTACTGCTCGCGAAGAATTTCGGCCTGTCGGACCCGGCCGAGGGGGGGCAGGCGGACGACATCGACTCGCTTTACCGCTTTACGCGCAAATTGACTCTCAACCTCGAAATATCGGAGGTTATGCGTATAACCCTTGAGGAGGCCAACGCCAAAGCCGACGCCAAATTCAGCACCATAGAGGTCTGCCTGCCCGATTACAAGGAGATTTACTCCATGCCGCAGGTGGGCGAGATCGGCAAGGAGGCGCTTGACGCCGCGTTCGCCGAGAATTGGGGCGGCGCCTTTGTCGGC
>LIUJ01000198.1:1166-8537 GCA_001462255.1 Fibrobacteria bacterium GUT77
AATTGGGGCGGCGCCTTTGTCGGCATATCCAAAGACCGCTTCCAAAGCGGCGCCGTCCCGCACTACGTGTACAAGGGGCGGCAAGGCGAGTTTAGCGCTACTGCGTACAAGCGCTTGAATTTCCCGCTTACGGTAACGGGCAAAACCGTAGGCAGTCTTACCGTTTGGGTTGCCGCGAACGCCGATGTGAGCGAGGGGAGGATCAGGTATTTGCGCATCCTAACGGCCTTCATATCGCCCGTCGTAGAACACGTTTACCGTGATTTGCGGACGCGCTTTCAGGCAAAGACCGATAATTTGACGGGCATAGCGAACCACCGGTACTTTTACGAGGCGTTGGAGCGCGAGATTGCCAGGGCCAACCGCAAAAAGAGCGCCTTCACCCTGCTCCTTGCCGACATAGACGATTTTAAGGCGATAAACGATGCCTACGGCCACCGAGTGGGCGACGCGGTGATAGTTGATTTGGCAAAGCGCGTAGCCGAAAACGTTCGTGTCGGCGACGTGGTGGCGCGCTACGGCGGAGGGGAGTTCGGCGTCATCCTCCCCGAATCGGAGCCGACCGGGGCGCTGGCCCTGTCAAACCGCATCCGCGAATCGATATTCGATAACCCGTACGTCGACGCGCAAAACAAAATTCCATACACGGCGAGTTTCGGTTTGGCCTACTACGACGGAAACAACCCGATGGGAAAGGATGAGCTTATGCTGATGGCCGACCAAGCGCTTTACAAGTCCAAATCGGAGGGGAAAAACAGAGTAACCGTTGCTGGATTAGGGTGATGGAGTTTGGAAGGATTTATTAAGATTAAAAGGGTAAAAGACTATGAAAACGACAAAAAAAACAAATATTCCGAGGGTGACGATTGTTACCGGCGACGACCCGTTCGCTATGGATATTTCCAAGGATAAATACTTGGAGACGATTAGAGACGCGCACGGTCGGTACACGCTTGAGAGCTTTGATTCGGCCAATGAGCGTATAGGCGATTTTACCGCCCGCGCCATGACCGCCTCGCTCTTCCAAGAGATTCGCGTCTACTGCGTCCTGCATGCCCAGTCGCTTAGCGATAAGGAGTTGGCGGCGCTTGACGCGGCGCTGAATTACGAGATACCCGAAGTCTTCATTTTCATCTCCGCCGAAATAGAGAAGAAGAGTACGGTCGAAAAAAAGATAAAGGAAGGTTTACGCCTAAAAGAACGCGCCAAAGACGACACGGTGTCCGTTCAGGACGTTTCCAAACCCAAAGATTATCAGATTGCGAAGCTTATTGCCGAACGCGTTCCCATACTATACGACAGGCGTATAGGTATGCCCGAAGCGCAATTGCTGGCCGATACGGTCGAGTACGATCTTATCTACACCGAGTTGCAAAAGATAGACATGGCGTTACCACCGGGCGCCGGAATAGACAGAAAGATAATTTTAGAGATAACCGGCGCTACGCGTACGATGACGGTATACGAGTTGGCCGCCGCCTTAGGCAAGAGGGACCTCCCGGCCGCCCTGCGGGTCTTAGACTCACTGCTCACCTCAAACCTATACGCGCCGTTGGTTGTTTCCGCCGTATTCAAACACTTTTGGTCGATACTTAAGATAAAAAAATTTCTACAAAAGAACCCCGCCTTGTTGAAACGGTACAACGGCGGATACGAGACCCAAACCGACGCCGCTTGCGAAATAGGCATAGCCGGCGGTCTAATTACGGAAAAAACCAAAAATCGCGTCTATCCGGTGATGATACTGTCCGGCATAGTACCCCAGTCCCAAAATTTCAGCGAGCAAGGTTTGATAAACATCATCAAGTTATTACAAAAATACGACGTAGGCGTAAAAACCGGCAAAGCGTACGCGGACACCGTTAGCTTGCAGATGTTGTGTTATAGGATAATCAGGACAAGGTGATTGGGATTGATATGAGATACTTTTTTAGAGTGGAATACGACGGTACCCGCTTCCACGGCTGGCAAAACCAGCCTAACGGCGTCAGCGTCCAGCAACTCATAGAAGAGGCGCTGACCGTGGCTCTCCGCGCCCCATGCCCCATAGTAGGCGCCGGACGCACCGACGCCGGCGTGCACGCCCGTGCCCAGGGCGCCCACTTCGACGCGCCGCCCGACGCGGCCGACATAGACACCGAGCGCCTGACCGTCTCGCTCAACGCCCTGCTGCCTCCGGACATCGCCGTTTACGGCATGGTTCCTGTGCGTTCCGACTTTCACGCCCGTTATTCGGCCGCTTCCAGGCGGTACATATATTATTTTTCCGATAGAAAGAGTCCGCTCCGCTACAAGAGGGTGTGGATGCTTTATTACCCCGTAGACTGGGAGCGCGTGGCGTTGGAGGTTAAGCACATAGTGGGGCGGCACGATTTTACGGCGTTTTGTTCCTCCGGCGCCGATTCGGACGACAAGGAGTGCGACGTGTCGTTTGCCGCGTTGTCCCGCGACGAATTCGGCGTGAGGACGTTTACCATAGAGGCCGACCGTTTTATCTACAAAATGGTACGTTCGCTGGTCGGCACGCTCGTCGACATCGGGCGCGGTCGGTTGGATACGGCTATGGACACGATAATCGCCTCGCGGGATAGGGGAATGGTCGGTGAGACCGCTCCGGCCTGCGGGCTTGTTTTGGAGTGGGTGGGATACCCGCCCGTGGAGCGAGTATGAACGGTAGGCGAGTTTCCATATCGGTTCTCATCATAAGCGCCGTCGTCGCCATGGCGGCGGGGTTGCTTGCGGGCGGCGAGGCCATACGCGTGATCTACGCGGACGACCTGCGAAGCGTAATCGATAAACGCATCGCCCGCGAGGGTGAGCTGTTGTCGGAACTTGAGAGAATGCGCGGGGATAGCGTATTGCGGGCCGTAGGCAACAATAGGGCCAACGCTATAGTGCACGCAACGAGCCGGGTCGCGTCCAGCGTGGTCGGCATCGTCGTAACGCAGATACAGGTGGTGCAAAATCCCTACGCCGGCGACAATTTTTTTGATTTTTTCTTCGGCCCGAATCTCAACCCGCAACGCTACCGCAGCATAGAGAACATCGGATCGGGGTTTGTTATAAACGCCGACGGAATGATCATGACCAACTACCACGTGGTAAAAAACGCCTCGCGCCTCTACGTCAACTTTCCCGACGGTTCCCGCGTGGATGGAAAGATCGTGGGCGTTGACGAAAAATCCGACATCGCCGTAGTCTCGGCGAAGGGCGGCGGCTACACTCCGGCGGCGCTCGGCAACTCCGACAATTGCCTGATAGGAGAGTGGAGCATCGCCTTAGGCAATCCGTTCCTAAACTTCATAAACGACGCCCGCCCCACGGTGACGGTTGGCGTGATAAGCGCCCTAAACCGCAACTTCGCGCCCTCGGAGGGCGTCTATTATCAGGGTATGATACAAACCGACGCCTCTATAAATTCCGGCAACTCCGGCGGCCCCTTGGTCAACGCCATGGGCGAGGTCATAGGCATAAACTCGTTCATCTACACCGGTAGCGCGGCCAATACCGGATCGATAGGGATAGGCTTCGCCATCCCCATAAACAGGGCGCAACGCGTGGCAAGGGAGCTTATCGCCCACGGAAGCAGAAGACCGGTGTGGACGGGCATAACGGTGCAAGACATAAACCGCACCGTTGCCTCGGCGCTGAACTACAAAAACGCCGAGGGAGTGGTGGTGGTTGGGGTGAAGCCGAACGGCCCCGGAGAGTCGGCGGGGATCAGACAGGGCGACGTCATACACAAAATATGCGACAGACGGATAATGAGCAGCGCGGATTTGGACGGATTCTTTATAGACTATTTCGTTGACGATACCGTTGACATAAAGGTTATAAGGAACGGTAAGCCGGTTACGGCGGAGTTGGTGTTGAAAGAGTATCCTAAAAGCGGGAAGAAGTGATATTGCGTTTATTGCGCGGCATAATGTATATTTGTATGTTAATACGACAATGATAACGGTTATCATAAAAAAACGAAAGGATATACGGTATGGCTCCTCCGCTAAAGGACAGAAAGTTAGGAACGTTGGTTTTGATTGTGCTTTTGGGTATCATTATGGGCGCGTTTATGAGCGCGCTTGTGGAAAAACTACCCGGCGGCGAAAATGTGGTCAAGACATTTTTCACGTATCCGGTGGAGTTTGGATTGGGTGAGGCAAAGGACGGTTGCCCTGGGAGTTATCATCCGATCCCAATAAATCTTATAGCCATAAAGTTTCAGTTCGGTATCCAATTTAAGTTCACCATGCTGTCGATAATAGGGGTGTTCCTTAGCCTCTACTTCTTCAGGTGGTATAGGTAACGGAATAATATGGCGTTTTTCGACAAACCGATATCGGATGTTGTCCGCGATGTCCGCTCCGGCGACGTGAGCGCCCGTAGCCTTTGCGCCCGCGCGCTTGAGTCGGTTGAGGGACGGGGGCGGGAGCTCAACGCTTTTATCTCCGTTTGCGGCGATTCGGCGTTAAAGAGGGCGGATGAAATAGACGCATTGTCCACTAACGCTAAAAAGGATATGCCGCTCTGCGGTATCCCCATCGCGATTAAGGACAATATTTGTACGGAGGGGGTAAAAACCACCTGCGCCTCGCGTATCCTCGAAAACTTTGTCCCCCCATATAGCGCTACGGTCGTGGAGGCGCTCACGAGAGCGGGAGCCGTGGTGGTCGGGAAGACCAATTTGGACGAGTTTGCCATGGGGTCGTCCAACGAGACCTCTCATTTTGGGCCGGTTAGGAATCCTCACGATCCCAAGAAGATCCCCGGCGGTTCGAGCGGCGGCAGCGCTGCGGCGGTGGGGGCGGGGATTGTTCCGGCGGCGCTCGGAACGGATACCGGCGGATCTATCCGTCAGCCCAGTAGCCACTGCGGTACGGTGGGGCTAAAGCCGACATACGGGCGGGTGTCGCGGTACGGGGCGGTCGCTTATGCCTCCTCGCTCGACCAAATAGGCCCTATAGCCTCTAATGTGCGCGACATAGGATTGTTGCTGTCGTTGATATCCGTGCCGGACAAACACGATTCAACCTGCGCCGGACGGCAGTTTATTGATTCCGAAGATCTATACAACGGCGATGTCTCCGGTTTGCGTATAGGGATGCCCAAAGAGTATTTCGGGGAGGGTCTGTCCGACGAGACGCGCTCGGCAATAACGCCGGCGGCGGAAGAGCTTAAGCGGCGCGGGGCCTCGGTTGTGGATGTTTCGCTCTCAAACGTTAAATACGCCGTCGCCACGTACTATATAATAGCCGCCGCGGAGGCTTCGTCGAACCTGTCGCGATTCAGCGGCGTCGGCTACGGATTCAGGGCGGACGGGGCGGGGTTTAAGACGGTAGACGATATGTACCGCAAAACAAGGGCGCAAGGTTTTGGGGCGGAGGTAAAGAGGCGGGTGATGCTTGGGACGTATGTGCTTTCCTCCGGCTACTACGACGCTTACTATATGAAGGCGGCGCGTGTGCGCACATTGATAACGAACGATTTCGAGAGGGCGTTTGAAAGTTGCGACGCAATCTTAGCCCCGGTCGCCCCGTCGCCGGCGTACGACTTAGGCGATAGCATAAACGACCCGCTGGCCGTCTACCTATCGGATATTTACACTGTCTCCGCGAATTTGGCCGGAATACCGGCAATGAGCGTACCGTGCAAAATCCAAAAAGGATCATTACCGGTAGGGGCGCAACTAATGGCCCCTAAATGGAGAGAGGACATATTGCTTAGGGTAGGGAGCGCGGTTTGTAGATGAAAATCAACGTTACGGCGATATGTTTGTTATTGTTAATCATAATCGGTTGCACGCCGTCCGTACGTTATACCCGCGATCAATCGGGCGGTCAACCCAATAATTCGCTAGGCAAACAACAAAAAAGTGCCGACGACGGCGTCGACGGTTCGCAATTAGGTTGGGAGGAGTCAGGCGGCGCGGCGGAACGTCAATCCGATTGGCTGAACTCGGCGCTCGGCGAGGTCGATCAAGGTCAACCCGAACAAGGTCAACAAACTCGGCGTAAAGGTAAGGGCGGTACGGATCAAAAGCGTTTGGAACGAGTGGTCAACTCGTATTTGGGCGTTCCCTATAAGCACGGCGGGACTACGCGGAGCGGTTTCGATTGTTCGGGTTTCACCGCCGCCGTCTATAACGAGGTCTACGGCATACGACTTAAGCGCACTACCGACGCGATGTGGAAGGAGGGCGTTCCCGTGTCGCTGTCGGCGGCGCGTCCGGGCGACTTGGTGTTCTTCAAAGGCAGTTCCTTCGGCACGATAGGCCACGTGGGCATATATATGGGGCGAACCCGCTTCGTACACTCCGCCTCATCGTCGGGGGTAATATACAGCAACCTAAAAGAGACCTACTACGCCAGACGCTTCGTGGGCGTTAGAAGGATGTTTTGATTAAATAAAGGACATCATGATGTCAACTCCAGCAAGCATAGTTTTTTCCGGCGCTCGCGGCGCGTTTGGGGAGCTTGCCGCCCGTAAACACTTCGGCGAGGACGCGGATATTGCTCCCGTGCTCGGTTTCGACGCCGTTTTCAACGCGGTCAGGCAAAAAAAAGCCTCGTTCGGCGTGGTGCCTATAGAAAATTCTTTGGGCGGTAGCGTACACCAAAACTACGATCTGTTGTTGGATAGCCGCCTATACATAACCGCGGAGATATTTTTACAAGTAAACCACTTTCTTTTGGCTAAGCCCGGCACGTCCATAGATGCCGTCCGTCGTGTTTTTTCGCATCCGCAGGCGTTGTCCCAGTGCGCGCGCTTCTTAAAGCGCCATCCGCGGATGCGCCCGGTAGAATCGGAGAACACCGCCTTGGCCGCCAAGTCGGTGAGCGAGGACAATTGTCACGACACGGCCGCTATAGCATCAAGCCGCGCCGCCGAAGACTTCGGCCTACGAATATTATCCCCACAAATCCAAGACCGTGACGACAATGTGACGCGCTTCTTGGTAATAAGTCGCGACCAATCCGTAAAGAACTCGGCGCCACGCAAAACGTCCATAGTCTTCTCCTTAAAAAACACCCCCGGCGTCCTCTTCAAGGCGTTGGGCGTCTTCGCCCTAAGAGACATAGACCTATTCAAGATAGAATCCCGTCCCATACACGGAAAGGGTTTCGAGTACCTCTTCTACTTAGACTGCCGGGGGGACATCAAGGATGAGGTAGTGAAAAACGCAATCTCGCACCTAAAGGAGATAACTACGTTTTATAGATTACTGGGGTCATACGATATCGGGGTCTGAATTTTGATTTTAATATGATAAAAATCCAACGCTTAATTTACGTCAATATATAACCCGTTCCCCGTAGGGGCGACCGTCCTCGGTCGCCCGCGCCGTTCGTTGATTCAAAGACGGGCGACCGGGAC